>DASVIU010000517.1:0-5554 GCA_036386275.1 Bacteroidota bacterium
CGCCGGCGCAATATTCACGATCCCCGCACTCTATATCCTGGACCTCCCGGCAAGTTTCTTCCAGGTCTTCTTCGCCTCGGCGTTCGGAGGATTCCTCGGGATCCTGTTCCTGATCCCTTTCCGGAAATATTTCGTGAAGGACATGCACGGAAAACTCCCTTTCCCCGAAGCGACGGCGACGACCGAAATACTCGTGGCGGGGGAAAAGGGGGGGAAGCAGGCGTCCGTGCTTGTGGTCGCGGGATTGATCGGAGGGTTGTTTGACTTCGCGTTCAGCCTGTTCGGGACGTGGTCGGAAGTGATTACTTCCAGGATGTTCGACCTCGGCGCGACGGTCGCCGACAGGATCAAGCTGGTGTTCCGCGTCAACGTGTCGGCGATGGTGTTCGGGCTCGGATACATCGTCGGCCTCAAGTATTCCGCTATCATCGCCGCGGGCTCGTTCCTTTCCTGGTTCGTCCTTGTCCCCCTCTTTGCGGAGATCGGCCACTCCCTCACGGTCCCCCTGGGGGCTTCCGCGACGAAGCTCATTGCGGCAATGAGCGCGGAAGAAATATTCAGGAATTACGTCCGCCAGATCGGAATCGGGGGGATCGCCATGGCGGGACTGATAGGCATCATCAGATCCTCGCGCGTGATCGGCGGCGCGTTCTCGCTCGCCTACCGCGAGATCGCGCACAAAAAAACGGCAGGTCCCTCCTCCGCCGTCCGGACACAGACAGACATCAGCATGCTCTTCAACATCCTCCTGATACTCCTCACCGCCCTCCTCATCTTCGTCTTCTTCTACGCCGGGGTCGTGTTCAACCTCGCACACGCCCTTGCCGGACTCCTCATCGTTGTGATTATCTCGTTCCTCTTCACCACCGTGGCGGCGAACGCAACGGCGATCGTGGGGACGAACCCGGTCTCCGGGATGACGCTGATGACGCTCATTCTCTCCTCCATCGTGCTGAATCAGGTCGGTCTGACGGGGCCGGGTGGGATCGTGAGCGCGCTGATCATCGGCGGGGTTGTCTGCACGGCGCTTTCCGTGGCGGGGGGGTTCATCACGGACCTGAAGATCGGCTACTGGATCGGGACGACGCCGAAAAAACAGGAGACATGGAAATTCCTCGGCGTCCTTGTCTCCGCGGCGACCGTGGGGGGGGTAATCCTGATACTGAACCAGACGTACGGCTTCAAGGGGGAACATGCCATGGTCGCCCCTCAGGCGAACGCGATGGCCGCAGTGATCCAACCCCTCATGTCGAACACACCCGCTCCCTGGATCCTCTACCTGGTCGGCGCCATCATCGCGCTCTTGCTGACAATGGTGGGTATCCCCCCCCTCGCCTTCGCGCTGGGGATGTATATCCCGCAGGAACTCAACACGCCCCTCCTCTTCGGCGGGCTCGTTGCGTGGTGGGTGACATCAAGGAGCAAGAACGAAAAACTCAACAACGCGCGATTCTCGCGGGGCACGCTCATCGCCTCCGGGTTCATCGCAGGCGGGGCGCTCTTCGGGGTGTTCGTCGCATTCCTGAAGTTCCTGGACCCGATCCTCCACCTTGGCGTCAATGCCTGGTTCCTGACCTCCTGGGAGGCAACCCACGGAGAAGCGGCCGGACTTGTCATGTTCCTCCTTCTCGCATCCTACATGGTATGGGACACGATGAGGGCGAAAGAGGAGTAACCCCCGACTACTCACCCGGTCTCCGGAGTTCGGTGCCGGTCTTCCCCCCGCCGGGGAGTACGCGCGACAGTTTGTAACGCAGCGTCTCCCGGGGGACGTTCAGAAGCCTTGCCGCCTGTGTGACGTTGCCGGCGGTCCGTTCCATCGCGAGCCTGACAAGCTCGTCCTCGACGGAGGCCAGAAACGGCGCGAGCGAAAGTCCTTCGGGAGGGAGCGTCAGGTGCAACGGGGCCGCCGCCGCAGCGGGAGGGGAGAGGATCTCCTGGGCGAGATGGGCGATCTCAATGACGGCGGGGTTATACAGTATCAGTACCCGCTCCAGGAGGTTTTTCAATTCCCGGACGTTTCCCGGCCAGGCATAGCGGCAGAGCGCCGCCATCGCCTCCCCGCCAAACCCCGTACAGTTGCGTGAAAGACGGGCGTTGAGCGTGAGGCGGTAGTGTTCGAGGAGAAGGGGGATGTCCCCTGCACGGTCGCGCAGGGGGGTCAGGTGTATCGGGACGACATTGAGACGGTAATACAGGTCATTGCGGAACCTTCCCTCCCGCACGAGGGCGCGGATGTCCTGGTTCGTCGCGGCGATCACGCGCACATTGACCGGAAGATCCTCGGTCCCCCCCAGATGGCGTACCGTCCGTTGTTCGAGGACGCGGAGCAGTTTGGCCTGGAGCGGCGTGCTCATTTCCGCGATCTCGTCGAGAAAGAGTGTCCCTCCTTCCGCCATCTCAAAATACCCGCGTTTGCGGGCCCTGGCATCGGTGAACGCTCCCCGCTCGAACCCGAAGAGCTCGCTTTCAAGGAGATTGGGGGGGAGCGATGCACAGTTGATGTCGACGAACGGGCCGTCGCGCCGGGCGCTGCAATTGTGGATTGCCCGCGCTGTAAGCTCCTTCCCCGTGCCGCTCTCCCCCATCACAAGTACGGTGGCGTCATTGTTCTCCGCTATCTGGTGAATCTGTACACGCAGAGCGCGCGCGCCGTCGGTTTCTCCTATAAGTTCCCCGAACGGATCGTCCCGGCGCCTGAGCGCTGCGACGCTCATGCGGAGCTGCCGGGCCTCGAGAGCCAGGCGAACGATCGACTTGACCGCGTCCGCTTCCAGCGGCTTCCGTATGCACGCGTGAGAGCCGGGCGTGAGGCGGGCATCCGCCCCATCGATGGGAGGGTCGTCAGTCATGAGAATCACCAGAGGGGCCGGGTCGGCTTCGTTGATTGTTTCCAGCAACCGGCCGGCGGCATCGTCTGCGACCTTCCTGTCGACAAGGACGAGATCCACAGGGTCATCGCGGAGTGCGGCGATCGCGCGGCCGGATTCCCCCGCACTCCGGACCCGGTAGCGTTCCTCCGTGAGGAGACCCGTGAGGTATTCCCTGACGCTCTCCTCGTGATCAACAACAAGTATCGAACTGCCCATCGGAGCTTCCCGGAGACTCTTCCTGTGACAGAACGTTTGCGGTACGCCAATATACTAAAGAGGGGGCGGCGCCGCAACCGTCGCGCGAGATCATCCGGCCTCGGCTCCTGACGCCGATATTGACATTCCCCCCTGCACCACCTACCTTGGTTCGGCCAGGACACCGGTCCCACAAAACTGAACATGAGCAGGAGAGACGTGCCACGAGCCGCAAAGGGTGAGCCCCGTGTGTCGAGCATCAACCTGTCCGACATCGTCAAACAGTTTAGAAAAGGGATCATCATCGCGCTGTCGCTCGTCGTTGTCGAGCATGTCGCCTGGATCATCGAACCGACGCTCTTCGGCAATCTGATCGACGCCACCATCGACAAGCTGAAGGGAACCCCCGAGTCTTCATATCTGCTCCCCCTCTCCCTCTGGGTCGGGGCGTTTCTCGTGAATTCGGGTGTCGGCACGGCACGACGCTCCGTCGACCAGCGGATCTACCTGAACATGTTCACTGAAATTGCCACGAGAGTCTCGCGGGCCGCCGTACAGCGGAAGCTCAACGTCTCGCAGACCGCCGCACGCGCGCAGCTCTCGAGGGAGTTCATCACGTTTTTCCAGTACAGGATTCCAGAGATCGGCGAGCAGGTGATCGCCATCGGAGGGGCACTGATCGGGCTGATGTTCTTCGACTACCGGATCGCGGTGTCGTGCCTGTTCGTCGTGGCCCCCCTCCTTATCGTCAACAGGTTCTACAATAAGACAGTCGTGACGCTGCAGAAGAAGATTCACGACAGCGTCGAAGAAACCTACGAGGTCTTCGCGACGAAGGACCCGGAGAAAGTCCGGGAATATTTCACCACTCTCGCGGAGCCGCAGCAGCGGATTGCCGACTGGGGGGCGGTTTCGTTCGGGCTCCTGCGCCTGGTCCTCCTCGGGATATTCCTCGTGGTCCTCTATATCAGCCTCGACCTTGACGATTTTACGACCGGGGCGATCTATTCGATCGTGGCGTACCTGTGGACGTTTGTCACATCGTCCGAGTATCTCCCGGAACTCCTTGAGAGCTGGACATCCCTGAAAGACATCTCCAGCAGACTCCGGAGCGAGCATGTATGACGCCGGTCCTTTGAACGAGACGGCACGGGGGAGGACCACTTTCAGACGGATCGCGGCCGCCGGCGCATGCAGCGCCGGCATAGCGGTGGCGCTCGGGGCATTCGGGGCCCACGGTCTCCGCGGGATACTCTCCCCTGAGATGCTGGCGGTCTACGAAACCGGAGTCCGCTACCAGATGTACCATGCCCTGGCCCTGATTGCAGCGGGACTTGCCGGACTTTCAATCCGGAACACGGAACGCCGTCTCCTGCTGGGCGCCTCCTGGGCCTTCGGGTGCGGTACGCTCCTTTTTTCGGGGAGCCTCTATGCACTTGCACTTACGGGCCTGCATGCACTGGGGGCCGTCACACCCGCCGGGGGTCTGGCGTTCATTGCCGGCTGGGCTCTGTTCAGTGCGGCGTTTCTGCGAAGGGAAAAGGCTTGAAATTCTTCAGAAAAATGCCGATAGTGAGAGATTCCGGCTCTCAATATCTGCGGAGAAGTCCCCTGTGATCAAGAAGACTATCGCCTTCCTCGTCATCGCATCGGCGGCCGTCGTTTTCTGGTTCGCGTTCGCAATCTGGACGGGTCTCTATTCGATCTACTCGCTCCCTCCTACGCCGGGTGACCCTGACGGGTCGACGCTCATCGTCGCGCGGGAAGAAGGAGAACCGATGTTCAACTCCCCCCAGTACAAACCGCCGCCGAAGAAAATCGAGAGGAGCGGAGGGATCGGATTCGGAACGATGAACCGGACCAAACGGCCCCTCGACCAGAGGACACTCGTGGAACTTCCGTATATCGACTGGGTGTATCAGAAATCGCTCGAACTGCTCGCGGAGGATAACCCCGCGAACTGAAACTTTCTTCCACCCACCGCCGTTATAGTGCAGCAGTGTGGCAGGAGCCCGCACGGCCTGCACTTCACCGACAGAGAGGCACCACTCGCCGAATTCCCCGACGGACGGGGGGAGGGGCCGCCGTATACTGCAGACCGTCAACACAGAGATCGGTTTCCACACTGACAATGATCGCCGAAAAACCAGATATCACAAGTCTCCGCATCGACCGGAGTGAGGCTGGGACGGCCCCTCCCCGGCGTGTGTCGTGGAAATACATCATCCCCCCCGCCGCGCTCGTCCTCCTCATCCCCGGATTCTTTGCGCTGCGCGGGGCGCTCAGCGCGGCCGTCGATGTGGAAACCACCACCGCGACGCTCACATCCCCGTCGCAGGCGAACTCCGTCCTCGCGGCCAACGGGTACGTCGTCGCACAGCGGAAGGCGGCAGTCGCATCAAAGGGGACAGGAAGACTTGTGTACCTGGGCGTCGAGGAGGGTGACAAGGTCCGGAAGGGGGAGATCATCGCACGGCTCGACGACC
>DASVIU010000518.1:0-2179 GCA_036386275.1 Bacteroidota bacterium
TGGCCCCGTGCAGCAGAAAGGGGGAGATCCGGGCCCGGATCGCGGACCTCCTCCTTTCAGCGAGCGGCCGGGGTGATCTGCAGGCTCTGATTGCCCGTTCGGCGGATTTCTACGGGCCGTATGCGCGGGGGAGCAGCGTCCCGATGTTGCTCGTCATCGGGAGACTGGCGGACGGGAAGAAGGCGCAGTGGCTGGTCAACGCGCATGCAAGGCACTCGCTGACGTACACTCTCGATTGCGGGAAAGCGCTCTCCCTCCTTGCAAAAAGTGAGGATGCGTACGGGAAGGTGTGGCATCTTCCCACCGCGAGCCCTCCGATCACGGGGGAGGAATTCATCGGAATCGCTGCCCGGAAATTCGACGTGTCTCCCCGCTATTCCGTGCTCGGAAGGGGGAGCATCCGCATCGCCGGCGTATTCAATCCCCTGGTGCGGGAGACGTACGAGATGCTCTACCAGAATGACGATGTGTACATCTTCGATTCTTCAAAATTCTGCAAGCACTTCGGGTTTACCCCCACGCCATATGAAGAGGGGATAGGATCCGCGGTCGATTATGCACGGCTGAAAGCAAGACACAGATGATATTGCACGCCGGATTTTTTCCTCATTACTAACCCCGGACATCGCGTATGAATATGTCGGCAGACGTCGTGATCGTCGGTGCGGGACCGTCCGGTCTCTCGTGTGCGGTCGAGGCAAAGGCTCGAGGGCTCAGCGTGATCGTGCTTGAGAAAGGAAGCATTGTCGATTACATCCGGCGGTTTCCCGCAAACATGGTCTGGTTTTCTACTCCCGAGCTTCTCGAAATCGGCGGCGTTCCTTTCGTCATTTCCACTGTCCATCCCACGCGGGTCGATACGCTCAACTACTACCAGAAAGTTGCCGCATACCATGGCCTCGACGTCCGGTGCTTTGACCCCGTGCAGACCATACGCCGTTCGTCCGCCGGCTTCGAGGTCGGAACCTCCGGAGGGGCTCTCTACATCGCGGCAAACGTGGTCGTCGCGACGGGATACTTCGACAACCCGAACCGCCTCGGCGTGCCGGGAGAGGATTTGCCGCACGTGTGCCACTACTATGATGAGCCATTCAGGTATTACGATTCAGACGTGGTCGTCGTTGGCGGGAGAAACTCGGCGGTGGAGGCCGCGCTCGACCTCTACAGGCACGGTGCGAGAGTGCGTCTGGTTCACCGGGGCGAACGGCTCAGCGAGGGGGTGAAATACTGGATACTGCCGGACATCGAAAACCGCATCAAGGCCGGTCAGATCCGGGCGTCGTTCCGGTCGACGGTCGGGAGCATCGTCCCCGGCGGGGTGAACGTCGACACGCCGGAAGGGCCGGTGCAATTCCCCGCGAGATTCGTCTTCATTCTCGCGGGCTACCACCCCGATGTCGCCCACTTGCGCTCCTTCGGCATCGACATCGATCCGGAAACGCTCGCTCCACGCCACGATCAAACGACATTCGAGACGAACATTCCCGGATTGTACGTTGCCGGTTCCGCGATCGCGGGAAAGTTTAACAACAGGATATTCATCGAGAACGGCCGGCTCCACGGGGGCGTCATCGTGAAGGCCATACGCGCTGCGGGGAGGGTGAAATCTTGATTCTCACCCCTTTTTTCGTTACTTTTTTCGATAAGTCTTATCCAGCCATCCGCGGGCATCGGCCCGCGGACCGGTAGAGTGTATCCGCAATCCATCGTAAAGGTCCCGAATGAAGGAAGGCAAAATCGTCCAGGTCATCGGGCCGGTCGTTGACATCGAGTTCTCCGACGGCTCACTCCCCGAAATACTCAATGCCATCAGAATCCCCCGCACGAACACCCAGGGCGAACAGGAAGACTTGATCGTCGAGGTCCAGCAGCACCTGGGCGACAACCGGGTGCGCACGGTTGCGATGGATTCGACGGACGGACTCGTACGGGGGATGAAATGCCTCGACACGGACAATCCGATTACCGTCCCGGTGGGACCCGCGACGCTTGGCCGTCTTATCAATGTCATCGGTCAGGGGATCGACGGACTGGGGGAAATCAAGGCCGAAAAGCGGTACGCGATCCACCGGCCGGCGCCTGCGTTCGATCAGCTTTCCACAAAGAAAGAGATGTTCGAGACCGGCATCAAGGTCATCGATCTGCTGGAGCCGTATTCCAAAGGGGGGAAAACGGGTCT
>DASVIU010000519.1:0-3206 GCA_036386275.1 Bacteroidota bacterium
GATGCAAAATTCGAGGGGACGGGGTTTACGCAGAAGGGGGACAGCCTCATCATCACCGGAAAGGTCACGTTCCACGGCGTAACCCGGGAGATGACCGCCGGCGCAGTTTCCCACTGGTCGGAAGGAAAATTGGAAGTGGACGGGAGTTTTGAGCTGAGCCTCGCCGCTTTCAAGATCGACAGGCCATCCCTGCTGATGATCCCCGTCGAAGACGCCCTGAGCTTCTCCTTTGCGGCAGTATTCGGGCTGGAATAGACGAATGACCGGGAAAAACAGAGGTGCTCAAGGGCTCTATGCGGCAGCGATGATGCTGCTGGCAGGTTGCGGGACAACGGAATTCGCGAGCCACTGGCGGAGCAGCGATCCCGACTTCTACGGACCGGGGGCCGGATGGGCCACCTCCACATTCGATGACAGGAGGCTTTCCGGGACGGTTTTCAACGACAGCGAATACGTCTACATCGGACTCCGGACGAACAACCGGGAACTGCAACGGCTCGTCTTGCACGAGGGGATCACCTGGTGGTTCGACAGGGAGGGGGGCGGGAAGAGGTCATTCGGTGTCCATTACCCGGCGCCAGCGCCAGGGCAGAGACCACAGGAGGGACCGGAGGAACGGGATGCGGCGCCTCCATCGCTGGAAAGGCCAATGGATCGGGAAGAATCGATCAGGGCTCCGGCGGAACTGGAGCTCTTCACGGGGGAGAACGAACACCAACGGATGAGCATACTCGCAACCGGGGGAATCGACGCGAAATTCCACAAGGAGAGAGACACTCTCGTGTACGAGCTCAGGGTCCCTCTCGCGGCGGGCGCAACACACCCCTTCGGCATCGGCGTGAGCCGGGGAGCTGTCATTGGTCTGGGTGCCGTCGCCTCCTCACTGCGGGGAGCCGCAGACCTTCCGCTCGACCGCCAGGAAAAGGAAGGCGAACCTGAAGGGGGATTCGGCAGCCGGCGAAGCGGCGGAGGCGGGGGGAGAGCCCGGGGCGGGAGCAGACCGGAGGGGGGCCCCCGGACCGAGCAGTTGAACCTGTGGATGAGAGTCCGGCTGGCGTCGGGCCGGTAAGGACATCACGCAATGCCACACCCGGCGACCAGGCGAACGATCAGAATTCGACGCGGCGCGCAGGCTGATCGGCTCCCACCCGGCCGTGAACGATATCCGCCCGGAAGTAGTTTTCGCCTCTGACCGGCGCTCCGGCAAGCCGCCTCATCAATGCGATCTGCCCGACGTGCGTCAACGCGTCGGCCACCGGTCCCTGAAAGAGCTTCCCGGGGAGGGCACCCGGGTTCACGCCGGACGCCAGAAAATGATCGAACGACTGGAGAGAGTCGAAGAAACGGGCAACATCCAGACTCCACTCCCCCGGGGGAGTGTCACGCCAGACGTGTTTTCCTTTCGCCAGCCAGAGTGCCCAATCCATGAGGTCCCCCATATGGGCGAGAATCTCCGCAGGCGTCCGGGCCCCTTCTGCGATGCGCAATTCTGGAAAATGGGCCGGCACATCCCTCAAGACCTTTTCGGCGCGGTATGCCAGTGTCGCGACCGTGTGACGCAGAAACTCCCGTTCGGGGTCCGTCTGAGGTACCATCGGGTCCTCTTCACGTGTGCTTTCTTGATTGTCTGAATCCCGGAGCACTCTTCGCACCACTTGTCAGGATCAGTGCGGGAGTTCCAATTCCGGTGGAATCCCCTGCTGGACGACCTTTGCGCCTCTCCTCTCCAGCTCCTTCCATGGAATTCCCCGGGATTCCTCGAACGCCCTCTTTGCTTCCTCGGGGGTGGAATACCTGATCGAGTCGACAGAAACGATCCGTTTCCCATTCTCGACGTATTCAACCGCCCAGGCAACTTCTTTCCTGTTCGGCATGCAGTCTCCTCCTCCGCCGGATTCGCGGCAATTGATGGAATATGTCACGCTGGTGCCATCCTGCGAATGATGTATTCCGCGAGCTCCACCCCCAGGCCGAAACCGATCCCGATGAGAGTCCCGAACTGGAGATTTCTGAAGACCGCTGATGCATACGATCCGGGCGATGCATAGACTGCGTGCGCATTGAACATCCCGAGAAACAGAATGATGACGGCATTTGCAAGAGCCATGATGACACCGGCCGCCGCAACGCGCTGGAGCACCCCGCGGACCATTTCCTTTCGGATGAGATAATAGTACAGGTAAACAGCGGCCGCAATTCCCGCCACGTATGCGAAATCCAGAATCAGCAGGTAGGCACGAAACTGAACGATGAGAAACGTCAGGACGATGTACCAGACCAGGAGAGCGACGAAACCGTCACGCCATCGCGGGGTTCTAAGCGCGGCGTAGGTTATCGCAGCCGTGATCCCGCTTGTCAGGAACTGGGAGGCAATCATCCCCATGTCAAACACATTGAGCCGAAAGAAGACGAGCCCGGCCCCCACCGTCGCACATGCCACAACCACCATCCGCAGGATGGTATGCTTGACAGCGTCTTGCGTCGATACGTTTTCCATGAATTCCTCAGTCCTGTGGGATCCAATGTATAACCCCGTGGGAAGATTGTCAATCCCGCCGATGCCTCGAAAAACCCGTCATTTGTGCCAGAAGTGTTGACTTTGGCAATGTTTTTCGTTACACATCCCCCGTCCCATTCCACGCAACCCACTCATTCCCCCCACAGTTCGGAGAAAGCCATGACCAAAAAATTCTGGATGGCGTTCATTGCGGTCTTCGTCACCGCGATCGTTTGCAACATGGTTGTCTACAACCTCATACTCGGCTCCGCGTTCAGCTCCCTCCCCGTCTGGCGGGCCGACATGGGTTCTCTCCAGTGGATTTACCCGGTGATCACGCTCGTTGGCTCCTTTTTCTTCACATTCATATTCTCGAAAGGGTACGAGGGGAAGGGAATTGCCGAGGGGATGCGGTACGGATTGTACATCGGGATATGGCTCAGCATCGGCATGGCATACGGGACGTACGCGATGGTCGCAGTCCCCTACGGCCTGACGCTCGAGTGGTTCATACTGGGCGTGCTGATCAACATCGTCATGGGTATCGTCGCATCGCTGGTGTACGGGAAGAAGCCGGCACAGGGAGCCTGAGGAGAGATCAGCCGTATTCGAGGAGTGTGAATCAACAGGAGATCGAATCCCCCTGCCGCCGGACGGGCAGGGGCTTCGATCCAGTTCTTTGGGTGGGATAGTCAGTATGGAAGGGGAG
>DASVIU010000520.1:0-2142 GCA_036386275.1 Bacteroidota bacterium
TCCCTCCTGCGGCCGGTTCGCGGCGCAGCTGGACAGCGACGACCTGTACCTTGACGAATCGACGTTGCGCAGGATCGTCGAGACGTTCCTGGCGGATCGGTGTGCCATGGTGGTCGGAACGTACCGGATGACGGACCTGAAGCTCCGCGAGATCCCCCCGGGGGTGATCGACCATAAAGAATGGACTCCGGACAACGGGCCGAATAACGCCCTGCGTGTCAACGGGTTCGGCGCACCGAGGGCATTTTTCACGCCGGTGCTGAGAGGTGTGAAGATTCCCAATGTGAGCTACGGCGAGGACTACGCTGTCGCACTTGCGGTGTCGCGGCGGTATCGTGTCGGCCGGATTTACGAGCCGATTTACCTCTGCCGCAGGTGGGAGGGAAACTCCGACGCAGATCCCGGAATTGCGAAGATGAACCTGAACAACTGGTACAAGGATAAAGTTCGCACAATAGAGATACGTGCCCGTCAGCGCAAGAGCACGAAATGATCCGACCGTCTTTCAGGGAACCGTCCACCGCACTCAACCGTTAATCGTCTGGTATGGAACCCTCAATCCAACGCCTGCTCCTGTCAGACCGCGAGATCCATCTCCGTGGCGGAAGTGATCTCGCCGCCCGCGCGCATATCCTTCTCCGGCAGCAGAAGGAAACATGGCCGCTCCTGCGTACCGGGTATGCCGGACTGGCGGACGTCCGAACGCGGACGCTCGACATGGACGGCTTCACGATCCGGGTCGAGTGGAACCCCGCGCGGATCGTCTCCTCTGCGGCCAAAGTGGACGATGAATCTATCCGCCGGAGGAAATGTTTCCTTTGCGCGGCCAATCTCCCGGCGGAGCAGCGGGGCATTCTCTTCGCCAGCAGCTACATCGTCCTCTGCAACCCGTTCCCGATATTTCAAGAGCATTTCACGATTCCGCACACGACCCACACGCTCCAGCGGATCGGCCCGTCGTTCGGGACGATGCTCGACCTGGCACACGCGATGCAGAAACGGCACACAGTGACGTACAACGGTCCGAGGAGCGGCGCGTCCGCGCCCGACCATCTCCATTTCCAGGCGGGGGAAAAGGGGTTCCTCCCGATTGAAAAAGAGGTCACCGGACTTGTGTCGAAGGGGGAAGTTCTTGCCGACACGAAAACGATGCAGGTGGTTGCCGTGGATGCGGGTCTCCGGCGGTATCTCGTGCTCAGATCCGGGGAGCGGGAATCGCTTATCGGCGCACTGCGTGTCGTGGAATCGGCCCTGGCGGTCGCCACGGGGGAAAAAGAAGAACCCATGATGAACATTCTGGCGTCGTTCGACCGGGGGGCATGGACCGTCCTGATTTTCCCCCGGGCGAAACACCGGCCGTCAGTGTATTTTGCGCAGGGGGAGGAGAGGATCCTCATCAGCCCGGCTGCGGTCGACTGTGGCGGTGTGCTCACCACACCCCTGGAAAAGGACTTTCATCGTCTGACTGCGGATGCCGTCCGTGAGATATTCGGCGAGATCTTCCTTTCCAGCGGGACGTTTCAATCAGCCTGTGCGAACCTTGCCAGGAATCTCACCCCGCGTTGATGGGGGCGTTGACGACGTCGTAGTAGGTACGAATGGCGCAAAGGGAGCTTCATGAAGAAAATCGGCATCATCGGCGGACTTGGCCCTGAATCGACAACGGAGTACTACAGGAATATCATCGCGTCCTTCAGGGAGTCGTACGAGCAGACCGGGTTCCCCGAAATTGTCATCGACAGCCTTGACCTGAAGAATTTCAACTCTCTCGTCGAAGGGGGAAAATGGGAAGCGATCATTCAGCTCATTTCCATTCGTTGTGAGATCCTCAGACGCTGCGGCGCGGAAATCGGCGCCATGGCTTCCAATACCCCCCATGCCGTTTTCGACGCCATACAGGCGAAGACCGATCTTCCGCTCCTGAGCATCGTGACGGCGACATGTGAGTACGCCCGGACGCTGAATGTCCGGTCACTCTGCCTGCTCGGCACCCGCTTTACGATGACATCCGACTACTACCAGGATGAGTTTGACAAGTACAACACGCGTCTCGTCACCCCGGAACCCGACGAGATTGAGCGGATCCAGCACATACTCTTCAAGGAGATAGAACTCGGCATCATTAAGGACAAATCGCGAAGT
>DASVIU010000521.1:0-5900 GCA_036386275.1 Bacteroidota bacterium
CTCAGCCCTGGTGCTCGCGGGCTGCAACTCCGGCGAAAGGAATACGGAGGTTGAATACAATTGCCCCGCCAATGCACTGGAAATCGAAGTTCTCCAGCGGGAGATCACCCGGTTTCAGGCGGATTCCGGGATCAGGATAAAACTGAACCCGTTCTCGGGCCAGGACAAACTCTACGCGATGATGGCGGCGGGGAAGGCCCCGGACATATTCTACACAAGCAGCACCATGCGCGACCGGCTGGCGGCAGAGGACCGCATACTCGACCTCCGCACTGTGAGCAGGGGAGCTTCGCTCCCCGGGAGGCTCTGGCCCCATGTCATACGGAACGGGACGTCGGTCGACGGGGGCTGGTACAGCCTCGGGAACTGGGAATTCACATGCGGGGTCTATTACCGGAAAGACCTGTTCCGTGAGGGGGGGCTCAGCCCGCCCGACTCTTCATGGACATGGGATGACATGGTGAGCCTCGCACGGAAGCTGACCCGCCCCCCGGGCCCGGACGGGAGAGAGGGACGGTACGGCATATTCATCGGCAGCCACTTCGTGGAAGCGCTCGAGCTGATGAACGGTGCAGACCTTCCGAGGGAGATGCTCCTCCTGAGGATCCCCGCAGAGTCGGCCGATCTCTACCGGCGGTATATTGCGCTGATGGACGAAGGGATAATGCCCGACCTCCTCAGGATGCAGGCGATGGGAATGCAGCCCGCACAATTATTGCAGAACGGGAAAGTGGCAATGCTCGTCGAAGCCGTCCCGAATCAGTCACTCATCGAAGCGATGTCGGTGCCGTGGGGGGTGGCCCCGCTCCCCCGTTTCCCCGGAAAAAAGCCGGCATATTTCCGCTCCGCGAGCGGGGGGCTCTCTATCTCCGCTTCCACCCTGGACCCCGGCGCAGCGTGGAAAGCGCTGAAATGGATCGTAACGGAAGCAAGCACATATCAACCGAACCCCGTCCTCAGGGACGTCGATTTCACGGGGGGCTGGGAAAAGAGGTATCCGCAGCTCCTGGGAAGCGGGTTCCGCCAGGTGTGGAATCTGAGCCTGGAACACAACGGAGGCGACCCCAGGTTTTTCGTCAGGTTCTCGAGCTGGACATCGGGCCCCATACTCGAACGCCTCCAACCCCTCCTGGACCAGGTCTGGGCGCGGAAGAAGCCGGTGGATTCGCTCCTCGCGGCTGTACCGGCGATCAACAGCGAGGTCCGCCGGGAAATCGCTGTCACGGCAGGAACTATGACGCTGAAGCCGGAGTTCAGGGAGAAGATCGAACAGGCGCTCAAGGAGATGCATGACCACTCCACGCTTTGAGAAGACGGGGCGAGCGGACGGGAAAGTGTTCATCGGCGGCGAATGCATCGCCGAGATTGCCGCGTTGCGCCTCTCGAACCTCCGGCTCGGACCCGGCGGGAGGACAATTATCGGACGCGAAGTCCCTCTCCCGCTCTTCTGGAGGCAGTACGCCCACCATGAAGACCCGCGGAGGAACGGCGGCAGCCTGGCACGCGTGGACCGGGTCGGCGGAGAATCGGGAAAGCTCCTCCTGAGGTGCGAGGGAACGAACGCCGGGGGTGAAATCATTTCGACATTCATTGTCGGCTTCTCGGAGGATCAATCCTCCGGCGGATACGCTGTCGACATACATGCCGTCTTTGACGTCGCTCAGGGAAAGACATGGACCGTGACGCACAATCCGAGCCACGGGGAGCTCGAGTTTTGCAACATATGGCCGGAAGGGACATTCACGTCGCAAGGGGAGAAATCCTACACACAGTGCTTTGTCCAGAGGGGCGGGACGGTGACGCTGATTCCGCATACGCATCTTGAGTCTTCCGACAAGCACAACATCCTGATGCAGCGCGGAGACCGTTTCGGGTGGCTGCTGGAGGAGGAGAACCCCGTCATCGAGTTGCTCTCGGACGCCCGGGTAAGCGCAGGGCTCTGTGCATACATGTGGGATGCGCATTTTGGCTACAGGATGTGCCATACGCCGGGGGGGATGATACTCGGAGCAGGTTCACGCCACGAAGCATCGGTACGGATCGTACGGATAGGGCGGGCCGAGGGAGCAGCGCTCATTGCGCGCGGCACACGTGCGGATGCCGCGGAGGCCGCACTGACACCTGTCTACATGGACGGCATCAACACATTCCGCGAGACGCTCCTTTCCCTTCCGGACCGGGAACAGACCGCCTGGCCATGGACATTCGAGGTGACGGGCGGAGATCCGGCCCGCGCAGTGGGGACGATAGACAGGAAGAGGGGCTACGATGATACCAGCTCTCTCCGGATCAGCTCAGAGAGAACCGGGGGGGGACGCTGGATCGCCACAACGCTCGGGCCCGCATTCGGGGGACCCCCGTTCGCCGACGGAAAACGGTACCGACTTTCAGCAGTCGCCAGCTCCTCGTCCCTGAAGGGAGTTGCCCGTGCAGGCGTGCGTCTCCACAGGGAAGGGACACCGGGACAGGCGGACGCACGTGCCTACGAACTCTACTGGAGCGGAAGCGGATGCTCCGGCGACGCCCCCTGGACGCCCCTCGAGGTGATTACACCCACCATATCCCCACCCCCGGATCGGGTGCACCTGTTGCTCGATCAGGAAGGAGAGGGGACATCCTGGTTCGACAATGTACTCTTCGAAACGTATGAATAGGAACGCGCACGAGAGGCCGCTGCCGGTCTCCATGATGGTCTGGACGATCAATGATCCCGTTATCGAGGACATCCCCCTCCTCGAATCGCAATTTGACGACCTGCGGCACGCCGGGTTCGACGGGGCCGCGGCGTACGTGCGGTGCAGCCGCTACACCTGGAGCGACGGGCCGGCGAGGAAAGCGCTCGCCCACATCAGCGAGCTCTGCCGGCGGACCGGGTTTCAATTCTGGATCGGACCTGATCCCCGGTTCATCTCCAGGCCGTTGATAGGACGCGGCGGCGGGGCAGAGATACTGCTGTTCGGCGACTCGACGCGCGCGGAGAGAATTCCGAACAGCGCCCCCGTCGTCGGGGGCCGTTTCTCGGTACGATGCGTTCTTTCTCCGAGGCACGGACACATGCTGAACGAGGTGGCGCTTGAATACTCCCCGCTCGGCGTCGTCAGGTGCTACGCGTTCCGCGACGTCGCTCCCCCGCTCGGGAAAGGGGACATCCTTGACATCACGCCCGGCTGCCGGACCTTTTACAACGCCCGGGACCGGTACGTCGAGGCGTTCGGCATGTTCAGGCCGCCGGACGGAACCGGGTGGAGAGTCATCGCATTCTTTCACGCAGCCTCATCACACGTCGACTATTCCGACCGCGCGCAGATGCGCGAATATGCCGGCCGGCTTGAAGAATTGAAGAGAGCGGGGATACAGACCGAAAGCCTGATGTGGGACGAGGCGGGGTACACATGCACGTACGGGAGCCTCCCGTTCACCCCCGTCATTCGAAGAGCGTTCCGGCGCTCCTCAGGCTTCGAGCTCGAAAGACAGATTTGGAAGATGGCGTTCGAGGCGGCGGACGGAAGCCATGTGCCCGTGCGTGTACGTTATTACCGGGCCGTCCAGAAGAGCGTCAACGATGCGCAGCGATTCACCAACCGTGCCATGCGGCGGCTCTGGGGGCCCGGGACGATTGCTTCGGTCCATGACACATGGCATTTTGAATCCGCGGACATGTGCGATATGAACCACGGAAGCATGGATCTCTGGGCCGCGTCTCACGTCAAGAGCGGGGGGTTCGTCGACCTCGGCGGCATTAACGCGCTCAGAGACCCGCGCAGCCCTTACTATGCCAACCTGGCCGCGCTGAGCGTCATCGCAGCCTCACTCGGGAGGCACAGCCGGGGAGGCTTTGCGTTCAACAACCTCTGGACCGTCGGGGACGACGGAGGAGAGGGATGGCAGCGGGAGGTGATGGACCACTGCGTCAATGTCATGGCCCTCTTTGGACTCAGGTGGCTCGCACACGCGTACGGGCCCGTGGGGACGATCGGAGAGGAGAACACGTTCCTCGGCTCCCCTCCTCTTCCAGGCTACCCGGGGCACTCCACATGGGGCGGGTTCCCGGAGTGGAATGACAGGCTCCGGGCGCACATTGCGGCAACCGGCGGAGCCCTCCCCTCCGCAAATGTGCTTCTCCTCTTCCCCGTCGAGTCGCTCTACGCGCTGGGGGACAAACGCGCGGATGACGCCGCCGCCGCGGTGTTTGCACTCATTCTCGAACTCGTGGATGCGCAGTATCAGGTGGATGTTCTTGCGACAACTGAGGCAGCCGGCGGAGCGTGGAAGGGGAATGGTTTTGTTGTCGGAAGGGATTCGTACGAAGCGGTCATACTCCCCTGCGGGCGCGTCATGGAACGGCCGCTCCTGGCACGACTGGGGATCAACCGGGAACGCCTCCTCTTTTTCCGGGACTTGCCCGTTTTCGAGACCGGCGGGAAAAAAATCAAATCTTCCGCGATTGTGCCGGCAGCAACTCCCGGCGATATTGTGCACAGGCTCGAACTCCTCGGCATCAGACGCCCCGTTCGGGGGCCGGCCGGAACCTGGGTCACTGCCACGCCGATACAAACCGGGACCGTGGCTACGGTTGTCCCGTCACGACATGGAAATACCATCGAAGGGACTCTGGAGTGCGGGGATTCTCTGGTCACGCTTCCCCGATCGGCGGGACTCACAAGAATACTCTTCCCACACCGGGGGGATCCATCACACAGTGTAAGATTCCGATGACCCCGGTAGAAAATTTCCCGGATCCCGCGGGTGCATTTGTCCGGCATATCGGCAGGCTTGATTTCGAACGGACCGATGAACCGGGCCTGTTCCGTCTTGCGCCGGTGAAACCGGATGACGGAGAAGTCCGGATCCTGATCCTGTTTGACGGAACGGACTACCCGTTCGAGCAGCACTACCGCTATGCACGGCACAGGGGTACGGGGACGCCGTACACTTTCTCCAACATGGAATTTGCAGAGGAGCCGCCGGGGATCCGGGTCGGACCGTGGCCCGGCTGGCGGGGAATCCCTCCCTTCCCCCGCGTAACCCTCAGCGCGGGGGGGAACCCGGCCGCTGTAATCATGATGCCATGGGGAGACGAACTCACGCGCCGTGCCATACGGGGAGTGGCCTCAATTGAACTGTCCCCCGGGAGAGAGTTACTCTGCGAGGTCGGGGACACCCGGCTCCGCCCTGTGCACGCAGATCTGTACGCAGGCCGGCTCCCGCATGCCGTACCTGTCCCCGTCTCACTCCGACCGGAGCTTTATGGGACGTACCCGAGGCTTCTCTTCACTCAGCGCGAGATCCCGGCGCTGAGGGGGAAGGCGCACGGCTCGCACCGGGACTACTGGGAGCGGATACTGAACCTCCTGGAAGGGAGTCAGCTCCCGTGGGAGATTACGCCCGAGTCGAAGATCCCTGCCGGACCCGAGCGGCTCAGCAGCGGGGACAGGGGTCTCATGGCCGCTTTCGCCGCTCTCATCGATCCCACTCCATCCCGAATGTCGCTGGCCAGAGAGTCTTTCCTCGGGTACATCCAGGAGACGCAGAAGCCCGGGTATCAGCCTCTCGGCATCGACACACAGGCCGGGGAGACGCTGTTCGTTCTCTCGCTCTGTTACGACTGGACGCATGAAGTGTGGAAGGACGGGGAGAGAGAAGGGATACGCGACTGGATCCGTGATGTCGCCGGCATCTGCTGGTCGCATCTCGGGTATGAACGCCGCGACTACGGACAGGCCCACTACATGGGCTGCGCACTGGGATTGCTTGCGTTTTCATTTCTGTTCTGGGATGAAGACCCGCGCGCAAGGGAATGGGCCGGCCATTGCTGGGGAGTCCTGGACACAGTGATATCGATGTTGCCCCGGGACGGGTTCTATCCGCACGGGATCAACCTCTGGATATACGAATACGGA
>DASVIU010000522.1:0-5094 GCA_036386275.1 Bacteroidota bacterium
TCCCGGGAGACCCTGTATGCCGCGCGGGAGCTGTCGGTCCACGGCGCAAAATTCACTCCGCGGTAGAGCGGGACGGTGACCTCCCGGTCGGGGGGGAGGAAAGGGCGGTCTTCGGGGGAGGCGGGTTCCCCGGCGAACGAGTACTTCACACTGAGAAGAGTGTCGCGTCCTCCGGCCGATGTCCATACAACAAGGAGTGCTGCGGGGCGGCCGAAGAGCACATCTTCTCCGTAATTCATGAGCGTCAGGTCGGGGATGCCGTGCCTTTCCCCGGGGGGGGCGATAAGCACGACTGAGGCCGTGGCAAGTCCCGCAACGGCGCGGGGGGATGTCCGCACGAACCTGCTGCTGTCCATGATGCTCCTGCGTGACTCCTGGTCCTCCACGGTCATCAGTATCCTGTACCTCCCCGGGGGCACCATGAGCTGGAAAATCCCCTGCTCCCACCGGCTGCCGGCCTGTTTCCTGTCGGCGTCTTCTTCAGGAATCTCCAGCGTCTGCATCGCGCGCGCGGCGATCCCGCCTGTCGAATCGGCGAGCTCGACGACAAGCTCACCACTCCTGTGAAAAGGGGAGTGCCCCTCCGGATTCCTGACCGGCACGAAAAACTCCCTGTCGATCCGGTAGTGGATGTCCACCCGTTCCTGGAGAGAGTCCCCCCCGCCCGGGAGGGGCAATGCCTCGAAAAAAAGTATCTGGGGCCCCTGTTCCGAGCGGGGAGGGCGGAACTGCCCCCTCGCGCTCAATGTGACGGTGACAAGCGCCAGAACAAAAATCCCTATGGTCGGTGTCGTTCGCACTACGCCTGCTCCTTTCTTCTTCGGGTCACTCTGGTGCACCACCCCTGTGCCGGAGGAAATCGATAAGGAGGCGTACCCCGACCCCTGATCCTCCGCGCCCCGTGTAATCGGTGGCTTCTTCCATGATGGATGTCCCGGCGATATCCAGGTGCACCCATCCGTACGGGCCGATGAACTTCCTCAGAAACATAGCGGCGGTAATGGCGCCGCCCCAGCGGCCCCCGGTATTCTTCACGTCAGCGACGTCGCTTTTGATCAGCGCCTCGTATTCCTCGAACATCGGGAGCTCCCAGACACGCTCATAGGTCCGGTCACCCGAATCTTTGAGAAGGCGCATGGCTTCCGCGTCGTTTCCCATCATCCCCGTGACGACATGACCCAGCGCCACCACAACCGCCCCGGTGAGCGTCGCGAGGTCGATGACAAGCGCGGGATCGTAGCGTCCGGCATAGGAAAGGGCGTCCGCAAGTATCAGCCTCCCTTCAGCATCCGTGTTGTCCACCTCCGACGTCATGCCGTTATGGTGACGGAGAATGTCTCCGGGCCTCAGGGCAGATCCGCCGGGAAGATTTTCGGCCGCGGGGACAATGCCAATGAGGTGGACCGGGAGTTTGAGGCGTGCGGCGGCCTGCATGGTTGCGATCACGACCGCCCCTCCCGACATGTCCATTTTCATCTCCGCCATCCCCGCGGAAGGCTTGATGGAGATTCCGCCCGAGTCGAATGTGACTCCTTTTCCTACGAGGACCACGGGACCCTTTCCGGCTCCCGCCGGGTGGCGCCCGTTCTGCCGGCCGCGGTATTCCATGATCAGGAGCCTGGGTGGTCGCCGGCTCCCCCGGGCGACGCCGAGGAGTCCCCCCATCCCGAGCGAGCGTATCTTCCGTTCGTCGAATACGTTGACTCTGAAACCGCTCCGGCGTCCGGCGACCCGGGCGGCCGCAGCGAGCGACTCCGGGTAGATCTCGTTCCCCGGCGCATTCTCGAGGTCGCGGGCGAAGCAGGTCGCCTCGCACACGACCGTGGCCAGGGCGATCCCGCGCGCGATCCCCTTTTCGCGGGATACAGAATCCGTGACGAATGAGATCCTCGTGAGGTGCTCCGGGGCGGATTCCTTCCGCGTCTGATACTTGTCGTACCTGTAAAGGCCGAGGAAAACCCCTTCCGCCAGAGCGTGCCCGTAGAGTTCGGCCGGATCCTCACCGGGCACCTTTGCGAGAGCGGCGGTCACTTCTTTCTCAGGCTCGATGAACGCGGCCGTGCGGAGCCCCATCCCCCGTACCGCCTTTGCGGCCGTGGCCCCTCCCCTCCGGAGGCGCTCCCTGCTCCAGTTCCTGTGTGTGCCGGCACCGACAAGGAGGAGGCGCGCAGTGGAGAGGTCCCTGGGGAACAGGAGAAGTGTCTCCCGCTCCTTGCCGGCGAAGCCGGTTCCCCCTTCCGGGATCAGGTCCGCCCCCGTGAGTCCCCTGAGAACCCTGAGCTCATCGGCGGACTTTTGCCACTCTTCGAAGACAAAATGAATCAGGACGTCCGATTCCACGCGCCGGACCGCTCCCCTCCGGACCGCGATCCGTATCATGCTCCCCCCGTGATGTATTTGCCTGCCGCAGAGAGGACGCGTGAGCGCACATCGCCGGGATCCACTCCAAGTATGCGGGCCCCCGCGGCGTTCCTGTGACCGTTCCCTCCGAATTCCATGGCAAGGGCGTTGATGGGAATCATCCCCTTGGAGCGGAAGCTCATTTTGACCCCTCCCTCGATCTCCAGGAAGAGTATCCCCACCCGGACCCCCTCCACGGACATCGGGTACGTCGTGAAATTATCCGTGTCTTCCTCGCTCGTCCCGGTGCGTGAAAGCATCTCCCGCGTTATCGTGACGTGGGCAAGGAGTCCGCCGAATTCGGTCCTCAGGCCGGCCAGCACCTCCCCGAGCAGGTGTATGCGGCCGGTGGACCAGCGTTCATACACCTCCGCGTATATTCTGACGGGATCCGCTCCGGAGGCGATCAGTCGTGCGACGATCGTATGTGTCATGGGCCCGGTGCGGGGATAGCGGAATGATCCGGTATCGGTCATGATAGCGCAGTAGAGTCCGGTGGCGATCTCCGCGGTGGGTCCATTCTCCCCGTCCCGGAAGAGGAGACGGTAAAGGATTTCCCCCGTTGACGTGGCGTCCGCGTCGATGAGCGCCGGGGATGCAAACGGATCGGGGTCGAGGTGGTGGTCGATACAGACTTTCAGGGCGGGGGAACCAAGGACGGCTTCCTTCATGGACTGGAGCCGGTCCGGGTGGTTGGTGTCGAGGACGACGATCAGATCTGCCGCTGCGATTGCCGGACCGTCACGGGGCGGGTCGAACACGGCGATGGTCCCGCCGGGATCGAGAAAACGATACACCGCGGGGAGTATGCTGTGGTTGATCACCCGGACATCCTTCCCCCGCTCCCGGAGCCAGGAGGCCAGGGCGATCTCCGATCCGATCCCGTCGCCGTCCGGATTGATGTGCGTCGTCAGCACGAACCGCTCACGTGTACGGAAGAGGGTGAGGATTTCTCTGATCGCCTCATTCATACCTTCCGGCATACCTCCCGGCATACCTTGTGGCGTATCCTCTGGCATACCCTCCGGATTTGCAATCAGGGAGCCTGTTACTTGATAACCCAGGTCTCTTCGCCGTCAAGCAGCTTCTGGAGATCCCCTTCTCCCTTCCTGCTTCTTGCGCGGGCGATCTGGTCCGCCATTTGCTCCTCATACGTCGGGTTGTCCAGCGCCAGAAACACGCCCATCGGGCGGGGGAGGTCGGGGTTGTGTATCATGTTCGCCAGTATGAAGGCGAGCGTCGAGTCCTTTTCATCGTGGACGAGGAGGTCGCTCGCCGAGTACTTCCCCTCTTTCAGCGATACCGCCTCCGGCCTGAAACCGTTCAGCCGGATCCCCATCTGTCGATCCTTGCCGAAGACCAGGGGTTTGCCGTGTTCGAGGTACACGATGTGGTCGTCTTTCGTCTCCTTCTCCGTGAACTGAAAGAACGCCCCGTCGTTGAACACGTTGCAGTTCTGGTAGATTTCGACGAATGCGGCCCCGTGGTGCGATTCCGCGCGGCGGACGACCTCCTGGAGGTGTTTCGGGTCCCTGTCCATCGAGCGGGCGACGAACGTGGCCTGCGCGCCGAGCGCGAGGGAGACCGGTATGAACGGGAAATCGATCACGCCGGCGGGGGTGGACTTCGTGATCTGCCCGAGCAGGGAGGTGGGGGAGTACTGTCCCTTCGTGAGTCCGTAGATTTGATTGTTGAAGAGAAGGACTTTGATGTTCAGGTTGCGCCGGAGCATATGGATCATATGATTGCCGCCGATCGAGAGCCCGTCGCCGTCCCCTGTCGCAACCCAGACATCAAGCGAGGGGTTGACCATCTTCACCCCGGAGGCGATGGCCGGTGCCCTGCCGTGGATACTGTGGATGCCGTAGAGGTTCAGGTAGTACGGGAACCGGCTGGAGCACCCGATGCCCGACACCGCGACGTACTGCTCCCTCTTGTGCGGGAATTCCGGAAACACCCTCTGGACCTGCGCCAGAATCGAGTAATCGCCGCAACCCGGGCACCAGCGGACGTCCTGGTCCGACTGGAAATCCTTGATCGTCAGTTTCGCCGGTGTCTGCTGATCTGTCTCAGGCATGATTTCCTCCCATGTGTTTCTCCACGAAACCTTCGATCTCCTCGGAACGGAGCGGCAATCCCCTGACGACATTGAATCCAACGGCGTCCACCAGGTATTTTGCGCGGAGGAGCTTGATCAGCTGGCCGCTGTTGATTTCCGGGACGATCACCGTCTTGAAGCCGGAGAGGAGCGTCCCGAGATTGCGGGGAAAGGGGTTGATGTGGCGCAGGTGTATCTGAGACACCCGGTGTCCGGATTCCCTGAGTCCGGCGATCGCGCTCTTGATGGACCCGTACGTGCTTCCCCAGCCCACGAGGAGGACGTCGCCGGAGGGGGGGCCTTCCACGGTCTGTTCGGGGATGTCATCGGCGATCCGCTCGATCTTCTGCGCGCGCAGCCGGATCATCAGGTCATGGTTGTCCGGGTCGTAGTTGATGTTGCCGGTAACGTTTTCCTTCTCGAGTCCGCCGATCCTGTGCTCGAGACCGGGAGTCCCCGGAATCGCCCAGGGCCTCGCAAGCGTCACGGGGTCGCGCGCGTACGGCTGGAAGCCGACCGGGTCCTTCGCGAACGTCACCGGTATCGGGGGAAGCTCGTCGACATCCGGGATCCGCCACGGTTCGGCGCCGTTCCCC
>DASVIU010000523.1:0-3777 GCA_036386275.1 Bacteroidota bacterium
GCGCGTAGATGCTGTAATAACCCTCGGCGCGGGCTGAGACGAGACCGGCCTCCCCCAGCTTTGAAAGATGATGGGAGACCGTCGATTCACCGATGCGGAGTGTCGATGCGAGCTGTTCGACGGATTGCGGCTTATGGGCGAGCAGGCCGATAATCCTGAGCCGGTTCGGCTCGGCGAGGGCCTTGAAGAAACGGACGAGTTCGTCTACCTGGTTTTCCATGGAATTTCCCTTGTGAAAGTAATATCATATATATAGAACTAATTTTACACAGATGCAAATCCGCTCGATCCTAGTTTGCATCTCGATTTCCTATTCCATTCATTATAAATCAAGCGCTTCTCGCCTGTACACAATCGGATCCTTCTCTCAGCCGACCCAATGGAAGTCGCCACACCGGCAGGCCGTGCACCGCGCACCCGTGGCCCCCTTGTATTCGATGCAATCGGCCGCCATACAATTTCCTTCCTCGAGCACCTGGGGATGTATTTCGGCCTCATGTGGTGGATGGTCAGGAATCTGCGGAACGCCCGGGAATCAGGCACGAATTTCTTCAGCCAGATGGTCCAGATCGGCAACGATTCGATCCCGATCGTCATATTCGTCGCGACATTCGTCGGCATGGTGACGGCTGTCCAGTCAGCCTACCAGCTCTATTCGTGGATTCCGAGGTCGGTTGTCGGGGGGCTTGTCATCAAATCAGTCCTGCTGGAACTCACGCCGCTCCTGACCGCGCTTGTGCTGGCCGGAAAAGTCGGCGCCACTATCACGGCGGAGATCGGCTCGATGCGCGTGACGGAGCAGGTGGATGCGCTGGAAGCGATGGGATTCGATTCGGTTTCGTTCCTCGTCACCCCGCGCATACTCGCCGGGGTAATCATGTTTCCCGTGCTTGTGGTGTTCGGAGATCTCCTCGCCGTGCTCGGTGGCCTGTTCGGCGCGGTGATCGTCGCACACATCCCTGCCGGCGCGTTCGTGGCGGGGATGAAGTCCTCTTTCGCCACGCGCGATGCGTTGTTCGGGCTGACGAAAGCGACGATATTCGGCTATACCATCACCTCCATCGCCTCCTATCAGGGCTATTATGTCGCCGGGGGTTCTGCGGGGGTCGGAAAGGCGACGATGTCCACCGTCGTCCTCACATGCCTTGCCGTCGTGATCCTCGATTTCATACTCGCCTCGACGTTGCTCTGAATGATAACGATCCGGGACATCTGGAAAAGTTTTGACGAGCGGCCGATACTTCGCGGCGTGAGCATTGACGTCCGGGACAGGGAAACGCTTGTCGTTCTGGGGAGGAGCGGGGGGGGGAAGAGCGTGATGTTGAAGATCATCCTCGGCCTCCTCAAGCCGGATCGCGGGTCGATAAGCGTGGACGGGAGCGACGTGCTTTCGATGACCTACCCCAGGCTGAGGGAACTCCGTTTCAAGTTTGGCTTCCTTTTCCAGGGGGCTGCTCTGTTTGACTCCCTCACTGTCGGGGAAAACGTTGCGCTCGCGCTTCGCAGGGGGCGGGCGCAGCACGAGCTCGAGCTGAACGAGACCGAGATCGCCGAACGCGTCAGCTACGCCCTCGACGTCGTCGGGCTGAAGAACACGGAGCGCGCGATGCCGGCGAACCTGAGCGGGGGGATGAAGAAACGGGTAGGCCTGGCCAGGGCGATCGTCCCGAGTCCACGGTATATGCTCTACGATGAGCCGACGACGGGACTCGACATGGAAACCGCCGACGAAATAAACGTACTTATCAATGACCTGCGGACGAAACTCGGTGTGACCTCCATCGTCGTGACGCACGATATTCACAGTGCATTCGTCGTCGGCGACCGATTCGCCATCCTTGACGGAGGAAAGACGCTTATGACCGGCACCCGCACGGAGATCGAGAACAGCACTGACGACGATGTCCGGAAGTACATCAGCAGTTCCCTCTCAACCGCAAGGACGCGACTCACATGAAATGGAGCAACGAAGCCCGGATTGGTGTGGGTGTGTTGGCGGCCGCCGTGATATTCGTCGCAGGTATCGTGTACCTGCGCGGCATCGACCTTCGCTCCAAACAGTATGCCCTCAAGGTGTTCTACCGCAACGTCAACGGACTCAAGGAAGGGGATGTGGTGACAGTCGCCGGTCTCTCCATAGGGCGCGTGGAATCGATGTCGATGGTGGGCCGGGCGATCGGGGTGAGCCTCTCGATTCAGACGAAGGTGCATCTGCCGAAGGACTCAAAAGCGATTCTGAAAAGCGAAACTATCATGGGGGGGAAGTTTATAGAGATTGCCCCCGGGTTGGACACGCTCATGCTTGCGAACGGAGACTCCCTTGGGGGGTTGTACGAGGCGGATCTCTCCGAGCTGACGGCAACACTCTCCCCCATCACTTCGAATGTGCTGGGGATCCTCGAAAATGTCAATTCCACATTTGATGAGCCGACGCGGAAACGGATTCAGAGGATTGTGTTCGATCTTGAGCGATCCTCGACCCGGCTGGATGAGGTCATACACACCGGGGGTAAGAGCGCCGATGCCAGTTTTGCGGACGTCTCGGCTTTTTCGCGGGATCTTGCCAGGTTCGCCCGGACCCTTGACACGATTGCGATCGCTGAACGGTTGAATATTGATACGAGCGTGACATCGTTTGCGCAATGGTCACGCAACATGGAACGCGTTTCGATGAAGCTCGAAACCGCCACCGAATCGCTCAACAGTGTCCTCGCAAAGATCAAGAACGGGGAAGGGACGCTGGGAAAACTCGTCCAGGACGATCGCCTCTATAATCATATGGATTCCCTGTCGATGAATCTGAACCTTCTGGTGAAAGACCTCCGGGAGAATCCCCAGCGCTACGTGAAGCTCAGCCTGTTCTAAAGGCGTATTCCATGACTGAAATTCCAAAGCGAGCGCTCGGCCGGACCGGGCTCCGGACCACATTGATAGGGTTCGGGGCGCTTGAGATCGGCCGCGACTGGGGGGTCGGGAGCCCGCAAGAACGGAGACGTCCGGACGAAGCGGAAGCCGGGGACACTCTCCGGTGTGTGCTCGGACTCGGTGTCAATCTGATTGACACCGCGAGCGCATATCACAGGAGCGAAGAGCGCGTGGGGAAATCCGTGCACGACAGGCGGAACGAGTTCATTCTTGCCACGAAATGCGGAGAGCACAACAAGGAGCCGGATACGTACTACGATTTCTCCTACGGCGCTGTCCGGGATTCAATCAGCACGAGCTTTCGCCTCCTGCAGACAAATGTGATCGACATACTTCAGATTCACTTCGGCCCGGACCCGGACAAGGTGCTCGACGACGGCGGGTGCGTCCGGGCGATGAAGGAGGCGAAAGCCTCGGGGAGTGTGAGATTTCTCGGTGCAAGCGTGAACGGGACCGTGCTCGACCGTTGCATCGAATCCGGGGATTTTGACGTCGTGCAGGTCGGCTACTCGCTCCTGAACCAGACGGAGGCAGACCGGATCTCGAAGGCAAAGGCCCGGGGTATCGGTGTGCTCATCAGGTCGGGTCTTGCGGGAGGGTGGCTCACGTCCCGTGCTCTCGGGAGGGTCAGGGATGAACGCCCTGCCGGCGTCAACCTTCTGTTCGATCTCTGCGGCGGGGACGCTAAACTCGTCACCGCCCTTGCGCTTCAATTCATTTCGCGGAATGACGGCGTGAGTTCCATACTCATCGGTTCGAAATCATGTGAAAACGTGAGCGACGCAATTCGTCTCGCCGCTTCGGCCGTCGATGCCGGCCTCCTTGAGAAAGCTGCAAAACTCGCACGGGACT
>DASVIU010000524.1:0-2273 GCA_036386275.1 Bacteroidota bacterium
CTCCAGACGAGCGATTTTCATGTCATTCTCAAGGCAGGAGGGTTTCTATGGCCAAGGGTAAGAGTATCCTCCATCATTGCGCCCATTGCGAACGGGTGACCAAGATGGAAGTCATCGGGCCGGTTGAGACCCAGCCGGAAAAGACGTGGTACCGGTGTACCCGATGCCGGCATGCGACGCTCGTGGATGTGACTGCACTCAGAATGAAGCAGGAAGAGTCTGCCAAGAAACCCGAGCGGGAACAATGCCAGGACTACAGGCCTGAAAGTACTTACACCGTTGGAGATGCGATATTCCACAGCGAGTGGGGAATCGGCAAAGTCGTATCCAAGGAACGGACGTCGGGAGGCGACAGGGCGATTGTCGTGGCCTTTGAAAAACTTGGAGAACGAAGACTGCTTGAGAATGTCGTCGCTGAACCTGACGCCAGCTAGCGCGCGGTCTCCGGGATACCCCCCCGGAGAATGATCTATTCAAGTTCATCACAGTACAAAACGCTGCAAACAGAAGGAGGTGATTTCGTTTGGTCGGCATCATCGTCTCGGACAATGAACCCATCGACCGCGCCATCAAGCGCTTCAAGAAAAAGTACGAACGCTCCGGAGTACTGAAGGAATTCAAGAAGCGGGCCTATTTCACGAAACCCTCCGTCAAAAGGCGGATGAAGAGAGTGAAGGCCATCCGCCGGGCACAGCGGACCCTCGCTGAGCAAACGTAAAGCGCTCCTCCTCCAACGCAAAACCCACCGGAAGGTGGGTTTTGCATTATCATCCGCGCACACCTCTACCAGTTCACCCCCCGTGCAGCGAGAATTCGCTGTGACTCGGCGTGTCCGAGCCTGGCGGCCCGGCGATACGCTTCCAGCGACCGTGCTTCGTCCCGACTCTGCAGGATCTGCCCGGTGAGGAAATAGGCTTCCCGGGAATTCGGGTTCAGCACGATCACACGGGAGAGCGTGTCAAGCGCCTCATCATACTTTCCCAAAAGCATCATGGCGTACCCCAGGTTGTACATTGCCTCGGGAGAAGTCGGCTTGAGAGCGAGCGATTGTCTGTACCAGACCGCCGCGTTCTCGAACCGCCGCTCGACGAGCCTCAGGTTCCCCATATTCGTATAGACGGCGTAATTCTGCGGATCGATCGCCGCCGAAGCACGGAGCACGCGCTCCGCACCGGTCGTGTCACCCTGCGAAATGTACGCACCGCCAAGATTGCACATCGCCTCGGAAAACCGCGGATAGATCTCAATTGCGCGCTTGAAGCTGGTGACGGCCCCGGCGTAGTCCGCCTTTGCATCCAGCGCAAGTCCCATCTGGTTGTGCGCCAGGGCGTGGTCGGGGCTGACGAGGAGCGTATGGCGCCAGACGGTCTCCGCATCCCGCCAATCACGGATATCCGCCACCGTCAGCGCCGCCTGCGCGAGAAGGATTGCGCCCAGGGGGACGGCGAGAGCCACGATCAGGACTCCTCTTCTCTGCCGGTTCCAAAGTGAGGCCCATGCCGATGTGACTCCCCCCCCGAGCAAAAGTGCGAACGGCGTCGCCGCGAAGTACACATAACGGTTCGCCACAAGCTGTATGGACGAGGGGACAAACCCCGCCATCGGGAGGAGCGCAACCAGATAACAGGACCAGGCAAAGAGCCAGGACCTATAGCCCTTCCACCAGAGAAGAGCGAACACAAGCGTCAGGGCCGGAGTCATCAGCCATGTCAGCAAAAATCCGGGCGGCCCCGGGTACGTGTACAGCGCCGCCAGGCCGACAGGCCAGACTGTCTTAAGCACATAGAAGGAGATGTGGTAGAAACCAAGTTCGATACGGTTCACGTTCGCCTGAGCCCGAAGGACCTGCGCCATGCTCCCATCCTGTTCGGATGCACCATAGGCGACAGCTGCGGCTGCGAGACCAACGAACAGAAAAGGGGCCAGTTCCCGCAGGAGCCTCCACCACCGCCGCCGGCCTCCGCCGACACCCCCCGTGATCAGATCCAGTATCAGCAGCACCCCCGCAAGTGTCATCACAGAGCCCTTAGCAATCAGCGCAAGTGCGAACAGTCCGAGCGATCCGGCGTACCAGCGTCCGGCCCCGGCACTCCCCCGTCGCGCTGCGTATGCCATGAACGTCAGGAGGGCAGGAAAGGCAAAGAACGCCGAGAGCAAATCTTTCCTGCTCGAGGCACACGCGACCGATTCCACCCTGAGAGGGAGGCATGCAAATGCAAGCGCAGAGACGACCGCGCCGGCAAGGAGGGCCGTCGCCGGGAATGTCTCCTCTT
>DASVIU010000525.1:0-10415 GCA_036386275.1 Bacteroidota bacterium
AACCCGGGGAGTTCGTTTTTGGTGACGAGGTTCCCTTCTGCGAATATCACGGCGCGCTCGATGATATTCTCCAGCTCCCTGATCTCCCCCTTCCAGGAATGCGCAAGGAGGCATTTCATCACCTCGTTGTCCACCCCCCTGACATCCTTGTTCATCTCGCGGGCATACTTCATCACAAAATGTTGTACCAGAAGAGGGATATCGTCCCCCCGTTCCGCCAGCGGGGGGAGGTTGATCTCGACAATGTTCAGCCGGTAAAAGAGGTCCTCGCGATACCGTCCCGCCTCGACCTCCTTCTCCAGATTTTTGTTCGTGGAGGCGATGATACGAACGTCAATGGTCTGGGAAGTGGAAGTACCTACCGGGGTGATCTCCTTCAGCTCGATCGCACGGAGGAGCTTCACCTGGAGGTGGAGAGGGATCTCGCTCACTTCATCAAGGAATATGGACCCGCCGTCGGCCGATTTGAAATACCCGTCCCTGTCGACCGTCGCACCCGTGAAGGACCCCCTCTTGTGCCCGAACAGCTCGCTTTCAAAAAGGGTTTCGACGATCGCCCCGCAGTTGACGGGAATGAACGGCCTCGCGCTCCTTTTGCTGTTGAAATGGATTGCGCGGGCGACGAGCTCCTTCCCTGTCCCGCTCTTGCCGTAAATGAGGACAGTCCCGTCCGTTGAAGCCACTTTCTTGATTGTGTCAAATACCCTGGCCATCGCAGGGCTCTGTCCGACGATGTGGGAAAAATCGAATTGCCGGTGGAGCTCCCCCCGCAGAAGCTTGTTCTCGAGCGTCAGCCTCCTGCCGGCGACGAGCCGCTGGATCTTGACAATCAGCTCGTCAAATTCCACCGGCTTGAGTATGTAGTCGACCGCTCCCTTCCGGAGGGCGGCGATGGCGGAATCGATCGACCCGTACGCGGTGATGATGACGACCAGGGTCTCGGGGGAGAAGTTCGTGACGTGTTCGAGCAGCTCGATCCCCTTCATCTCCGGCATCTCGAGGTCGGTGAGAACGAGGTCGAAAGACTCGGTTTTCATCATCTCGACCGCAATTGCGCCGTTCGCAGCCTCCCGGACGTTGTATCCCTCTTTCGCAAGCACGAAAGAGAGTGACTCGCGGATGATATCCTCGTCATCGACGATCAGTATCGATTCAGACATCCTTTGTTCCCTTCCCGTTCAGTGGCAACGTCATGTTGAACGACGTCCCTTTTCCCCACGTGCTGTGCACCGTAAGGTCGCCCCGGAAACTCCTGACGATCCCGTAGCTCACCCAGAGTCCGAGTCCGGTCCCTTCCCCCACCTGTTTCGTGGTGAAGAACGGCTCGAATATCTTCGGCATGTTTTCGGGGCGGATGCCCGAGCCGTCATCGGTTATCGTGACCCGGACCTGTTCGTTCTCCCTCTCCACCTCCGCGGTGATCATGCCGTGTTTCCCCTGCAGTGCGTCGACCGCGTTGAGGAGGATGTTGATGAAGACCTGTGAGATCTGGTCGGGTACCAGCGGCAGCACCGGGATCTGCCGGCGGACATGGGTGACAAACGTAACATCCTTCGCCTTCTTTCCCATTTTGACGATTTCGACCGCGTCCGTGAGAGACCTGACAAGGTCGGTCGGCTGCACCGTGTAGCTGGACGGGCGCGAGAAATCCACGAGATCGCGGATGATCTTGGTGATCCTGTGCACCTGCGACTGGACCAGCCCGAGCTTCTCCTTTGCAAAGTCGTCGGAGAGCGTCCGGAGAAGCACCTGGACGATCGAGGAGATGGAGGCCAGCGGGTTTCCAACCTCGTGCGCGATCCCCGCGGCGAGCGTACCTATGCTCTCCATTTTCTGAGAATGCATGAGCTGCTGTTCGAGCTGGCGCTGCTCGGTGATGTCGCGGTGTGTCCCCAGGAACCCCACCACGGTCCCCTCGCCGTCGACAATGGGAGAAATCAGGAGCTGGGTGAAGAGGGCGTCGCCGTTCTTCCTCGTGTTCTCGATCTCACCGGTCCAGACTTTCCCCGCGTTGATCTCGTCCCAGGCCCGCTTCCAGAACTGCTTCGGGAATTTCCCGCTTGAGATCTTGCTCGGGTTGGAGCCGATGAGCTCCTCCTTCGTGAATCCGGTCGCCTTCTCGAACGCCGGGTTGACGTAGACCATCCTCCCCTGTGCGTCGGTGATCTGGATGGGGTTGACCGTATAGTGGACGACATTGGAGAACCGGAGAAGGTCGAGTTCCTTTTTCTTGAACTCGGACACGTCCCTCGCGATCACATAGAGGAAGTCGGCCCCGACGCCGGCGATCCTCCGTATGAACAGGAGCGCATCGATCACGCGGCCGTCTGCGGTCCTGAACCGGGCCTCCGCTTCCGGAGAGCGCCCGGTGGTCCGCAGCACCGGAAGGAGCGGACGGGGGGAATCATCGGTCAGCAGCGAGTAGAACGGTATGGGCCCCGACGGAGTCTCGGGGAGCCCGAGCAGCTCGCGAGCCTTCCTGTTGTAAACAAGGACATCACGATCGCCCGACACGACAAAACACATGTCGGGGATGATGTCGATGAAAATGTTCGCCAGACTCTGCTCGCCGCCCATACGCATCTCCTGATTTTCAAAATACCGATTTAGCGCCGGATTTCCAAGGAGCGCGCAGAGGCGGCGAGTCCGTTTTTTCGATGCGATTGAGTATATTGCGTCATGTTCAAAGAGATATTTGAAGAACATCTCCGGAGGGCCGGTCCGCCTCCCGCGACTCTCTCTTCCGGCCCGTGCCGGACATACCTGTCCCGGGTATGCCCGCTCTGCCATGCCTCACGCGTGGAGTACCCGGCCGAGGCGAGGGCGCGCGATGCCGCGCTCCGTGACTTCTGGGGGAAACTTGAACTCCAGGCTCCACTCGCAGCGCTCGTTCCTTCTCCCCTGGGACGGGGGTACCGCACTGTGAGCAAGAGAAGAGCGTTTCCGGTGAAAGGTGAAACGAGGCTCGGGCTTATCGAACCCGGAGGAGAGGAGGGGCATCGCCCCGTGGAAGTGATGGCGTGCCGGGTGGAGCCGGCCTCGCACGCCGCCGTGTATGCCCGCCTGCGGGAATCAATCCTCTCACCCGCAGCCCGGCTGCTTGCCCCGGTCCTCCGGTACGTCATCGTGAAAGGAAACTACAGCGAGCTCGTCGTGATCCTGTCGGTCACGCGCATCGACGGGGCGATCGTCACCGCGGCCAACACGCTGTCGAAGGGGCTGACCTCCGCGTGTCCCGATGTCCGCGGGGTCATGCTCTACGAGGACCGGAGCGACGGCAGGTATTACCTCGGCACGCGGAGCCCGGCGGCACGGGGGAGTGTACGGAAGATCTACGGCGAAACGGAGATCTACCAGAAGTTCGGAGGAAAAGGCTTCCTCTTCCCTCCTCTTGCTTTCTCGCAGGGAAATGCGTCGCTCGTCGACGGCCTCATCGCTGAGGCGGGACGGATGCTCGACTTCTCGTCCGGGGACGACCTGTACGATCTCTACTGCGGCTACGGTCTCTTCACCCTCACGCTCGGCGCCCGCGCACGCAGGGGAACGGGGATCGAACGGACCCCGGAATCGATCGACGCTGCGATCCGCAATGCGAAAAGACTGGGGGTGACGAACACAAAGTTCTTCCGGTCCGACATCACCGGAACGACACTCCCCCATCTCCTCTCGCGGGTGCGACCCCGGGACGCGATACTTCTCGATCCTCCCCGCGGCGGGACCGCGCCGGGGGTCATCGAATGCGTCGCCGCGCGACGCCCCGGACGGGTCGTCCATATGTTCTGCAACATCGATATCATGCCGGCGGAGCTCTCCCGTTGGAGAACCGCCGGGTACATGCCCCTCAGGGGGGTCCCGTTCGACATGTTTCCGGGGACGGATGAGACGGAGGTGATGGTCCTTCTCGGACCCGCGACAGAGAAGGGGAGTCAGCGGAGGGCTGTCAAGGGGATATCGAGTATGCGGTAGTGCTTCCAGTCCCTGAAATCAAAATGCCACCATTCGCCCGGGTCGACGGTAAACCCTTCCTCTTCCATTGATGCGCGGAGAAGGTCGCGCATGCGCCTTTCCTCCGGGGTCCCCCCGGGGTACCGGGGTGACGCGCGCCCTGTGAATTCATCGTAGGCGCTCGGCATCCGGACCTCCTCCCCCCCCACGAGATCGTACAGCGTGCAATCGACAGCACACCCCCGGTTGTGACGCGAGCCGTTCGCCGGGTTTGCCACGAACCTGTGGAGAGCCGGGGGCGTTTCGTCCCAGAACTTTTTTGTCACAGACCAGGGGCGGTACGCGTCCAGCACCAGGAGACCGAACCCCCGCGCACGGAGCATACGGTGAACGCGCCGGAGCGCCTCGGCGGCCGGGCGCTGAAGGAACGCGCGCGGCTCGGCGTACATCGGACGCTTCATGAAATTGTCCTTCGTTGCGTAACGGATATCCAGATGAAGTGTGGAATCGAGGCGGACGAGCTCGACGAGATCGGAAGGGCGGAAGTCACCCCGTTCGCGGGGCTGGGCTGCGACCGGAGCCGCAGAGAGCACAGCGCAGAGAACAGAGAATGTCAAAAAACGAAATCGCATTGACGGAGCCCGGTTCGACGGAATGCGCGGGGAGAAGCCCGCCTGCTACTTCGCGGCTTCTCTCTCGAGTTTCTGCTGGCGGCGCCATTTCTTGAACGCCACATCGAACTGCGCGTAGAACTCACGGGCGTCGAAGGGCGATATGCTCAGGTCGGCGCTTTTCAGAGGAGTGTTCCACCACGGGATCACCATACGCATGCTCCGGTACCCCGCAACGAGGTGTATCAGGATTTCCCCCTGAGTCGACCCGAAGCCGAATGAATACGGCGGAAGGATGTTCAGCACGATCTCATGAAGCCAGACCTTGAACGACATCGTGTTGTAGTCGCTGATCCTCCCGAAGGGGTCGAGGATCTTGTACTTGAGCGGGCGGAGCGCTTTGAGGCGGTTGTTGACAAGCGAGAGCTGATCGATCTCGGAGAAATGAATGGACAGAGTCGTCCCTTCCCTGTAGATGATCCGCACCTGGTCTTCGATCAGATCGTACAGTTTGGGGCGGCCCCGGAGGAACGGTACGACCCCCAGATACCAGAGAGAGATGGCGTACCAGACGCACAGGGAGCTTGCGATGATGCCGACGATGAGCTGCTCGACGAGATCCACGGAGTGCGCACGCCCCAGGATTCTGATATAGGCGAAGATCGGGAGGATCGGGATAAGCATTAAGATAAGGGGAGGGGTGATGGCCAGGAGCGTCGCCCCGATGCTCGCTTTCGCGCTGGCGGACTGGTACAGTTTCTTCACGGCCACGTTCTTTCGCTCGAAGAAGTCCTTCGACTCCTCCTGCGAGTACATCTGGCGGACCTTGTGCCCGGACCGGCTCAGGTATTCCGCGGCCTTGTCCCATTGTTCCGCTTTCTCGTAGTGGAACGCCAGGAGCTCATAAAATTCCATGAGCCGGTCCGCGAAAAGCTCTTCGATCGCGCGCGCGATTGCGCCGTGGAGCTCCTTCCGCTTGTTCAGCAGGATGGTGTTGTAGGCCACCTCCTGGATCAGGTAGTGCTTGAACAGGTACTCGGCCTCGTGGGCCTCGTCCTTCTCCAGGACGAGCTCCAGCGCTTTCAGCTCGGTGAGGTTGGTTGTGACGTCGCCCTTTTTTTCGATCACGTGCTCGAGCAGGGGGCGTGAGAATTCCCTGCCGATCACCGAGGCGCTGAAGAGGACATCCTTGATGCTGTCCTGTATCCGGTCGATCCGGGCCATGATGATCCCCTGGATCGTCTCGGGCACTCCGGCTTCGATATTGTCCGAGAGGATCTCCAGCCTCCTGCGGCGGATCGCGATGATCCTCTTGTCGCTCAGCGTCTTGATGATCTCCTGAATGAAGAGGGGGTTCCCCTCGGACCGCTTCAGGATCAGGTCCTCGATGGCCTGCGGGACGATGTCGACGTCCATCCGGAGCTTCATCAGCTTCAGGGCTTCGCTCCGTGTGAGCCTGTTCAGGTCCATCACCTGCGCCCCCTCGGAAATCTTCCGGGCATGGGCGTATTCGTCCCGGTAGATCAGCACGAAAAGGGAGAGGACAACGTTCGTCGTCCGGGAGAATATGTACTCCAGGAGCTCCTGCGAAAAACGGTCGATCCAGTGAAGGTCTTCCAGTATGAACGCGATCGGCCTGCGGGCCGCGATCGCGCTGAGGAGCGCCCGCATCGCCTGAAACACACGCTGCTTCCGGAGCGTTTCGTCGACGAGGAGTATCTCATCGAAGCGGAGCGACAGGAGCGTCCCCAGGTACCCTTCGTGTTCGTCGAGGGCGAGCGTGTGGGTGATCTGGTGAAGCCGTTTCCGGACATCTGCTTCCGGAACCTCCGGCCCGACCTTGAGCAGGCTCCTCATCAGCGTGGTCCAGAGGTAGTACGGCGTGTTCACCTCAAAGCTGGAACAGGAGCCCTCGTATGCCGCGATCCCCGATTTGTAGGCAAGCTTGATCAGCTCTCCCTTCAGGCGGGACTTGCCGACGCCCGCTTCCCCCTGTATACAGAGCGTCACTTGATTCTTGTCGAGCACCGATTCCAGCGCCCGCTTGACCGTGGCGATCTCTTTCTCCCGCCCGACGAACTCGTTCCTCCCTATACCCCCTTCTCTTCCCTCCCCGTCCGCTTTGATCGATTTAAGCTTGAAGACGGGGACGGGGGACGCCTTCCCCTTGAGCGTCATGCGGAAGGGGCCTTCCGATTCGGCGAAATTCGAGATCAGCTTCTGCGTCTCCGCAGTCAGGTAGATCTCCCCGCTCGGGGCGAGCTCGACGAGTCGCGCCGCGAGGTTGACGGTATCGCCGATGACCGAGTAGTTCATGCGGAGGTCGCTCCCCACATTTCCGGCGATCACCATCCCGGAGTGAAGACCGACGTGGAGACCGAGCCGCGCCGGAAGCTGGATCGCAGTCTGGTTGTTGAACCGCTCGATATCCGCGAGCAAGTCGAGCGCGCAGCGAGCGGCGCGCTCCGGATCGTTCTCGTGGGCAAGGGGAGCACCGAATATCGCCATGATCCCGTCGCCGATGAACTTGTCGATGGTCCCTTCGTACTTGAGTATTGTGGCAATCAACCCGCGGAAGCAGTCGTTGAGAATTGTCGAGACCAGCTCCACGTCCATCTTCTCGGAGAGGGCGGTGAAGCCGACAACGTCGGCGAACAGGACTGTCACGAGACGCCGCTCGCTCTCAATCTGTTTCCCTGCGTTGAGAATCTTCCGGGCAAGCTCGGGGGGGATGTAGTTCTTGATGAGGGCAAAGCCGTCCACGATGGGGCGCGGGGCGACTGAATCCGAGAGCGAGGCCCCGCAATTCAGACAGTATCGCGACCCTTCCGGAACCTCGGCTGAACACACTCTGCAGTTCATACGAATCTCATAGTCGGTGACAATATATCGCCCGTGGGAGTGAGAAGCAAGCACTCCCTCCCCGACGGGGAGGGAAACGCGCTCCGGAAGAACACCGGCAGGGAGAACGTCGGCAGAGGGAATGTCGGCGGGCTACGTAAAGCTCTTTATCGCCTCGTTTCGCGTGTCGTACACATCGAACACGAGCGTGAGCTTTGTGATGACGAAAATGTTCGTAATGCTCTTGTTCATTCCACAAAGCTTGATGTGCCACCCTTTCCTCGCATAGCCTGCATGCGCGGCCACGAGCACCCCGATCCCCGTGCTGTTGATATAGGTGACACTCCCCAGGTCGATAAGCAACTTGCTGTATTCGCGATCGAGGAAACCCGCAACCGCCTGCCGCAGTTCAACAGTCTCGTCACCGCCGACAAGGGACCCCTTTGCCTCGATGAGACCTATGCCGTTGTCGAGCGTACTGGTCTTGATCCCCATGGCGCACCCCGCTCTGTGTGGATTTTGCTGCAAAGTACAAGGAATCCGCCCGATTGTCAAGAACGGGGCGGTTCACAATTTCGTCACTTGAATTTCAGCCGGATCTTTCCTATTGAGAGTGGTGTCTTTCATTCCTTACCGGTGTCCATGCTGGCCGAAGCGAACGAAATACCTGAGATTCAGGGGAGCGGGAAACGGGAACCTGCCGAAGAGACCCCCGGTGGTTCTCCCAGGAAGACCGAGGCCGGGACCCGGCGCTCCCGCGTGAACCGTCCCAGGCGGAAGAAAAACATGAACGGCTCGGCGGACATCGGGACGAGGCCGCCGCCGGGTGTCCTTGACCCCTCGCTCTTCATCAATCGTGAACTGAGCTGGCTCGAGTTCAACGAGCGGGTGCTGGAGGAAGCGCGCGACAGGAGGCACCCGCTCCTGGAACGGGTGAAATTCCTGTCTATCGTGAGCTCCAACCTGGACGAGTTCTTCATGATCCGTGTCGCCGCGATCAGGGAACAGGTCCTCGCCGAAGTTGTGGAACCGTCGCCGGACGGCAGGACTCCTGTCCAGCAGCTGGTGGCAATACACGACCGCACGGAGCGGATGGTCAGCGACATGGCGGCGTGTTTCTGGGACGACATACTCCCGGCTCTCGGGACGGCAGGGATCAAACTCCTGACGATGCAGGAGCTGACCCCGGAGGAGCGTTCCTCACTGGCCGACCTTTTTGCACGGGAGATCTATCCCGTTCTGACCCCGCTGGCGTTCGATCCCGGACACCCTTTCCCCTATATCTCCAACCTGAGTCTCAGCCTGGCCGTGGCTGTCCGAACACCGGAAGGAGTCGAGCGTTTCGCGCGCGTGAAGGTTCCCGATGTGCTCTCCCGGCTCGTCCAGATCCCCGGCGGCGACGGGACGGCATTCCGGTTCGTCTGGCTGGAAGATCTGATTTCGGCCAACCTGGGGATGCTGTTCCCCGGCATGGATGTGATCGAGTCGTACGCTTTCCGCGTGACCCGCAATGCGGACATCGAGATCCAGGAGGACGAAGCGGAAGACCTGATCCGTTCGATTGAGGAATCAATCCGCCAGCGGAGGTACGGCTCCGTCGTCCGGGTCGGGGTGCAGAACACCATGCCGGACCGGATCAAGGACATACTCGTCGAGAATCTCGAAGTCACGCCCTACGAAGTGTACCGGCTCAGGCCTCCGCTCGGGTTGAGTCACCTGGCGGCATTGATGAAGGTCCCCCGCCCTGACCTGAAGGATCCCCCCCTCCATCCGGCTTCTCCAATCGGAGAGGATGAGAACGAAGACATTTTTGCCGCCATACGCAGGAACGACATCCTGCTGCATCATCCCTACGACTCATTCGCCCCCGTCGTCCAGTTCATCCGCTCCGCGGCCAGGGACCCGAATGTCCTGGCGATCAAGCAGACGCTGTACAGGATCGGAAAAGAATCCCCTCTTGTCCCTCTGTTCATCGAGGCGGCGGAAAACGGGAAGCAGGTGGCGGTGCTCGTGGAGCTGAAAGCGCGCTTCGATGAGGAGAACAATATCGGCTGGGCGAAACAGCTCGAGCGGGCGGGGATCCATGTCGTCTACGGGCTCGTCGGGTTGAAGACGCACGCGAAGATGGCGCTCGTCATCAGGCGCGAGCAGGAGGGGATCCGCAGGTACGTACATCTCGGAACGGGAAACTACAACCCTGTCACCGCGAAGATTTACACGGACATCAGTCTGTTCACCTGCAGGGACGATATCACCGCCGACGCGGTGGAGGTGTTCAACTTCCTCACAGGATACTCCAACAGGGATACGTACCAGAAGCTTGCGGTCGCGCCGGTGAACCTCCGGGAGCGGCTCACCGCACTGATCGACAGGGAGATTTCCCATGCGAAAGCGGGCGGCCCCGCACAGCTCATATTCAAGATGAACTCGCTCACCGACACCAAGATGATCGAAAAGCTCTACGAGGCGTCCCGTGCAGGGGTGAGCATCGATCTGATCGTCCGGGGAATTTGCTGCCTGCGGCCGGGGAAGAAAGGCATCAGCGAGAACATCCGGGTGATGAGCATCGTCGGACGGTTCCTGGAGCACAGCCGCGTTTTCTACTTCGCAAACGGGGGGGAACCCGAAGTCCATTGCGGGAGCGCGGACCTCATGGGGCGGAACCTGGACCACAGGGTCGAGCTTGTCTTCCCCGTGGAGGACAGGCGCCTGACGGCGACCATTATGAAAGAGGTGCTCGTCACCGCACTTGCCGATCGGACCCGGGCGCGGGTACTGGGGGAGGACGGCAGCTACACAAGGGCCGAGCCTGCCATTCCGGAAAAACAGGACAGCCAGCAGACCATCCTCCAGTCACGCGTGCGCATCCCATCACAGAAGTCCCCCGTGCCACGGGAGGCTCCGGCACAGGGATAATCACTTGACGATCATCATCCGTGTCCCCCCCTTCATGGCGAAGCCCCGCTGAAAGCGGGGCTTCGCCTGTCACACCATGAACACTGACGATCAGAACGTATA
>DASVIU010000526.1:0-4251 GCA_036386275.1 Bacteroidota bacterium
TCGGGTCGGTGGCGAGGGACTTTGAAGGCCGGACACTCACAGGGGAGCAGGTGCATCTCCGGCAGTTCCGGGGGAAATATGTTCTTCTCGTTTTCTGGTTTCCGGGTTCTTCCCTCTGCACCGCCGGGATCCCCTACGTGAACGATATTTATGCGGCCTACGGAGACGGCAAGATTCAGGTTCTGGGGATGGCCCTGCAGGAGGGGCTTGCACTTTCCGCGTTTACCGGGAAACATCAGATCACATGGGCGCAGGTGCTCTTGCGTGATACCTCCCGGGTCCTGCGGGACTATGCCGTCGGGGGATACCCGGCCACATTCCTGATCGATCCGCTGGGGAAGATCGTCGAAAACGGGAGGCTCGGGGGAGGGGAGATGCACAGCAGGGTCGCCGTCGCGCTCGGCGACAGCACGCCGTTCACCGTGTTGATCTCAAAGGGAAACGTCGTATTCCGGTTCGATGAAGGACACCGGAAAAGGGTGGAAGTGGCGGGTGATTTTTCGGGGTGGCTCCCTGTTCCTTTGTACAGGAGCACGGAAGGATTCATCCGCCGCGTTGCGATCCCCCCCGGGCGATATCAGTACCGGTTCATCGTCGACGGCGAGTGGACGCTCGATCCCTCCAACGGCGTCACGGAGGCTTCTTCATCGGGCGGGGCGAACAGCGTACTGGTGGTCAATTAACCACTGCGGAGGGGCGGCGCGTGATCCGATGCCCGGCGGCTTTCGGTATCGTGGCGGTGAGTGCGCTCGTCGGGTGTGCCGGGAACGGATCGCCTTCGGGTCCGCGCAGGCTGCTTCTCTCCAGGTACGCTTTCTCCGCGGGACAGACCCTGTCATACACGCGGCAGAACTTCGATCAGAACGACACTCCGGTCTCCTCGTTTCAACATGAAGTGGAAGTCCTCGCCACCGGCCGGACGATCGGCGGGCTCGCGGATGCCGCCACCGTGAAGGTCTCGACTTCGGGAGGATCCGGGACGCGGGTCGACACGGTAACGATGGCGGTTGAAGGGGGGAAGCTGCTGATCTATGACGGCAGCGGACAGGTGCCCGGCCGGTTTCCTCTGCTCCCGCTCTGGAACACCCTCTTCGATCTGGGCCTGAACGCGGTTCCCGCCGCGCTCCTCTCCTTCGATTCGACGTTTACTCTCACCATGGTGTCCGGAAATGTTCTCCGTGACAGGGTCAATTGCCGGGTCGAGATCCGCTATGCCGGGGAAGACCAGATCTCCGCATTCGGTGCCCCGATAATCAACTGCTTCGTTTTCACCCGCACGGTGAGTTGCGAGCAGACCGTCGACACCTCCGGCGTCCTTCTCTTTCAGGGGCCCGTCATCACGCTTCTCGATTCCATCTGGTTTGCAGACGATATCGGGCCGGTGAAGATGACGTCGCGGGGGAACATCTTCGGGGTGGATTCCCTGGGTCTTCCGTTCTCACTCTCGCCGCTCCAGGTGGTCCATACGCCGTCGTCGCACGACTCGTACGAAGTGCACTACGCCCGGGTGAACGGGCGTGATTCCCTTGCGCTCAGGGAATCGCTCTATTTCACACCGGCCAGGGCGTACACGGTGATTGCCGCGTATGCGAGGAACTTCTGAGTCCCCGCCCCGTCGTTCACTTCCTGACGAGCTTTTCGATTGTCTCGATATCTTTGGGGATTCCCGAAGAAAGGACTTCCGATCCGTCGCGGGTGACAAGCACGTCGTCTTCGATCCGGACTCCGAATCCGCGAAATGCGGGTGCAAGGGCCGTGTCGGTTCCCGGGACATAGATCCCCGGTTCCACGGTGATCACCATCCCCGCCTTCAGCGTGTCCAATGACCCGGCGTCGTGCACGTCGATCCCCACATGGTGCGAGACTCCGTGCGGCATGTAGCGTCCGAACCCCCCGGCGGAAAGCACCTCCCGCGCTTTCGCCTCAAGGGCCGACCAGTGGACCCCGGGGCGAATCAATCGTATCGTTTCCTCTTGCGCCCTCAGCACGATGGAATACACCTTTCTCTCCGCCTCGGTGAACGAACCCGAGACGGGGAGCGTCCGGGTGACGTCGGCGGCGTACCCATCGTATTCGGCCCCCACATCGACGACAACCACCTCTCCGGTCTGCATTTCTCTCCGGTTCTCATCGTAATGGAGGATCACCGAATTCGGCCCCGAGCCGATGATCGAAGGGAAGCTCGTGTAGTCGGCCCCCTGCCGGAACATCTCATATTCCACGGCAGCCTGGAGTTCGAACTCTCTTGCTCCTGGTTTGCACACCTTCATCGCGCGCCGGATCCCGTCCCCCGTCATCCGGATTGCGTTCCGGATCAGATCCAGTTCCGCCGCCGACTTGCACTCACGCAGGCCCGCGACAAGCGGCCCGGCATTTCTTATCCTCAGGGAAGGGTGCTTCTCACGGAGCTTTTGCCTCGCCTCCTGATCCAGGAAGAGCGCCCTGGTGTTGAGCCAGTCATTGACGAACCCCGGATCGAGGGGGGAGAGATAGAGCGAGCGCACCGATCCGGCGACGAGAGGGAATATGTCTTCAAACCGGCTTGCGTCGAGGACGGCGCCGTCCGGAAACGACCCGCTCGCTTTGATCTCTCTTGCGCGCGCCGCAGGGGCAAAGAGGAGCAGGGTCCATGCCTGTCCGTCCACCGGTACGGTGTGGGGGACGATAATGAGCGTCACATTGGGCTCGGCGATCCCCGTGAGATACAAAAGATTGCTTTCCTGCCTGTACCGGTAGCTCACGTCCCCGGAGCGGACACGGAAATCGGCGGCACGGAAGACGATTGCCGCATCCGTGTCCGCGAGGGCGGCCAGACGGGCGCGGCGCCCCGCGTACTCAGAAGGGGAGATCCCGCACCACGCATCGATCGTGGTGAGGAGGAAGAAGGCCGCGAGAATCGCGCGCAGCAGGAGCTTCATGGTTCTCAATCCTTCAGGAGAGTTCTGTGTGCTGTGACCGACGTTGAACTCGGGATCGTCATGTTCTGTGCCCCGGTGAGAGCGACGGTGGATTCCATGTCATACTTGGAGTCCTCCCAGACCGGCATCCCGGTGGCGATGTCCATGAAATATGTTCCCGAAGTGGTTCCGGTCCCCTCAACGAAGAAATCCGCGCCGTTCATCGAACCCTTCCCGGAGATTGTCAGCTTTCCTGCATAGGAGATTTTCAGGCACTCGACCCCCAGTTTCCTCTCCTTTGCCAGCAGGGTGAAATCCCCCGTCGAGACGGTGACCATCCTCCCTCCCATCGCGTCGGCCGTATCGGGCTTTGTCGCGGTCCATTTCTCACCGATTGTCACCGGCTTCGAGGGCATGAGGTGGAGCCTGACCATGTCCTGCCGTCCCGAGGCGGCCGCCATCCCCGAGAGTTTCATCGTGTCGATGACTTCACGGCTGATTGTTTCACCCAGCTTCGAGATCGTAAGGCGCGTCCGCTTGCCGATTGCGTCCTTGAGGATCATCGTCGTGTCCATCCTGGCGTTCTTCACGCTGATGCTCATCAGGTCGGGGGAGATGGTCAGGACCGTCGAGCCGTCCGCCCTGATCTCCGCCGGCACGAGCCGGGTCGTCGCGAGGACGGTCGATGTTGATTTCATTTCCTGGCCCATCATCTCCTGCGACGACTTGACAAACGTCGTGTCGGCAAATCTATAGACCTTTCCCTTCTCCAGCTTGTACTGCAGCGTGAACTGTTCCTGCGCGTCGGCGGCCGCGACCGCGACAGTTCCGGCAAACAGAAGAAGAAGCATTGTTCGTGTTGTTATGCGCATGGGGGAACTCCTTGTGTATTAGAACATGGGGCTTGTTACGGGAAGATATCTGTAGTGAACTGAGTCGCTTGCGATATGGTACGCCGTCAGAAACACGAGGCTCGCGGTGCGGGCGACCTTGCGCGTATTGATCAGCTCCGGGCGGTCGTTGACAGTGTGGTACACGCTCTCCAGTCCGGAGTGGAAAAAGATGTCGGGGATATTCCGTTTCATGAAGCTCATGTGGTCGCTCCCTCCCATCGTGAGTTTCTGGTCCACGAGAATGAATCCGACCCGCGCGTCTTCCTCCCGTGCGATCCGGGCAATATCGGGCGATGCTTCCGCCCCGATAAGGAAGAGCGAGTCCTCTCCGTTCATCCCGACCATATCCATGTTGAGCATCGCGACCGTGCTTTTTAGCGGAAACAGGGGATGCCGCGCATAGTACTCCGAGCCGAAGAGCCCTTTCTCTTCCCCCGAGAAGGCGATGCAGAGAATTGTTC
>DASVIU010000527.1:0-1998 GCA_036386275.1 Bacteroidota bacterium
GGAACGCGTCCGGTCTTAGGGTTCGCGTTCATCTGCTCCCAGGCTTGGAGAATGCTCTCCGGAGTGGTGCCGGCGAGGATGTTGGTGCCCTCCTCGACGGTTACGGGCCGCTCCGTGTTGTTGCGGAGGGTGAGACAGGGGATTCCTAGGGCGGTGGTTTCCTCCTGAATGCCGCCTGAATCGGTGAAGACGATCGAGCTTTGAGACATCAGGCAGAGAAAGTCCAGGTACCCGAGCGGCTCAAGCAGCGTGAGACCTGATGCAGAGCTGAATTGCATGGATTCAATGCGCGCTCTCGTGCGGGGATGAACGGGGAAGTAAAGCGGACAAGAGTTCGCGATATCCGCGAGGGCTCCCAGAATGCCGCGCAACTGGCCCGGATCGTCGACATTGGCGGGTCGATGCAGGGTCACAAGGCCGAACCGGCGGCCATTCAGACCCAGATGTACATCAATGCCGGACTGCAGAGCTGTCTCGACATTCCGCCGCAACGAATCGATCATGAGATTGCCGACGAGATGGATCCGGTGAGGCGCAATTCCCTCGGCCAGGAGGTTGCGGCGGCCGCTTTCCTCGGTGACGAGCAAGAGATCGGAAATGGCATCGGTCACGACGCGGTTGATCTCCTCCGGCATGGAACGATCGAAACTGCGGAGTCCGGCCTCGACGTGGATGACGGGAACGAGGAGCTTCTTCGCGACCAGGGCACAGGCGACGGTGGAGTTGACATCACCGACGACCAGCACGGCCCGAGGCCGTTCGCTCAAGATGACGGGCTCGAAGCGCTTCATGATCTCGGCGGTTTGGCAGGCATGGGAGCCTGAGCCGACCTCGAGGTTGTGGGCCGGCTGCGGCATGTCGAGGTCGCGGAAGAACTGTCCGGCCATCCGGTCGTCATAGTGCTGCCCGGTGTGGACGAGGATGGGGTCGAAGGCGGTGTCATCCTGCATTGCCCTGATGAGAGGGGCAAGCTTCATGAAATTGGGGCGGGCGCCGGAAATGCAGAGAATTTTAGTTTGCATCAGCTTCGTTCAGAGGCGCTTGGTGCCTATACAAGCTCGCATAGCGCTCTATCATCTGCGTACAACTATAACGGGCAGCACATCGAGCCCGGTTCTCCCGACCCAGCCGATTCCGCAGATCCGGATTTGCGGCAAGATCCGCCAAAGCTCGGGCGTACGCGCAAGGGTCATGGGGGAGCACGATCACCGGTGGCGCGCCAGAGTCCAGCATCTCCGCGCTATCGCCTACCCCGGTGCACATGGCGGGCAGGCCACAGGCCATGGCTTCGAGCAGTGAGACGGGCATCTGCTCGGTGGCGGAGGACATGACAAACAGGTCGAGTGCCTGGAAGTACGGGCGCGGGTCTTCCACGGCTCCGATGAAGATCACCTGCCCGGAAAGTCCGCATTGCCGGACCAACTCCTCCAATCCGGGGCGGCTGCTCCCATCCCCGACCAACAGGAGCTTGGCATTTGTCAGTCTGGCGGAGGCAAACGCCCGGACCAGGACATCAAGAGCCTTTTCCGGCCGGAGGTGCCCGACGAAACCTGCCAGAAAGATATCCTCCGAGATGTTCAGAAGGCGGCGGGCAGCGCGTGAGGGATCCGGGCACCAGGTGTCTACGTCGATACCGTTGGGGATGAACCGGAGTTTCTCCGGCCGCAGGCCGAATTCAGTGCGAGCGACTCCCAGGAGGGTTTTCGACGGTACTACAGTGAGATGAATACGGTTCAGCAGCAAGCGGCGCGTGAGCGATCGCCGGCGCTTGCGCGTGACTGCCTCGTCCGGACCGAAACCGTCTTCCGTGTGGATATGCGGGCAGATATTTGCCAATCTGAAGCCGGCCACGGCGTCCATGGCACCCCAGTTGTAAGAGAGGGTGAGATCGGGCCGCAAAGTGCGCGCCAGTCGAGCCATCGCCAACGCACAGTGAGGAGTCCGTCGGTCGGCTGGAGGGGGAAGAAGGTTGATGGAGATCTTGGGATCGATCCGCCG
>DASVIU010000528.1:0-4750 GCA_036386275.1 Bacteroidota bacterium
TCCTCAGCCTCGGTGGACCGGAGAAACCGGACTCGAAGAGCGCCTCTGCCCCCTGGGTGTACAGGGATGGAGGCGCGTGGCACATGTTCTACATGGGGACGCCGAACACCTCGCCCCCTCCGGACAGGGTTCCTTCGTTCCCCTACATGACCCTCAAGGCACGCTCTTCCTCGCCGGAGGGTCCGTGGGAGAAGCAGTACGACGTCGTTCCTTTCACGCCGACCGCAGGGACATACTATACAATAACGGCAAGTCCCGGGTTCATCGTGAAATCGGGGGATGAATTTCTCCAGTTCTTCAGCGCGTCGATTTTTGACGAGCGTCACCAGACGAAAAGAACGCTCGGCATTGCCCGCACGAAAGATCTGAACGGCCCATGGAAACCGGACTCGTCGCCGATCGTCCCTCTGGCCGAACAGGTCGAGAATTCATCACTCTACTTCGAACCGGCGGACAGCACATGGTTTCTCTTCACGAACCATATCGGCCTTGATGAGAAAAATGTGGAGTATACGGACGCAATATGGGCCTACTGGTCGAAAGACCTGAACAGTTGGAATGTGAGGGACAAGGCGATAGTCCTCGACCCGCAGAACTGCACATGGGCCAGGGGAACTATCGGCATGCCTTCTGTGGTCGTCGTAGGGACAAAACTCGCCCTGCTCTACGATGGGAGGGAAGGGGAGAGTACCTCGCACATGGGACGTGACATCGGTCTGGCATGGATTGATTTACCCCTGTCGCCCCCTTCAGAGTGAAACGAGCCCCCTGTTCCTTGAAAGCGTTGTCGTTTCTTCTCATCATAGTACATCATACACTTACGCGAAGGTAATAACATCATGAAGAAGTACTATCTCATTGGCGGAATCGTCACTTTTGTCGTCATTTTCAATCTGGGATATGTCTTTCACGAACTACTCATGGGGCAGTTCTTTAAAGACACGATCGGTGCCATTTCACGCGAACAATACATTATTCCGGTTATCGCGCTTGCGTTCATCATATACACATTCATACAAGCGTACTTTCTTCACATATTCTACACCTTCGCCAGGACGGAATATCGCTGGGGCCTGACCAAAACGGCTCTGATATTCGGCACATTGATTGGGTTCTTATGGGACGGGTTGCAGGGTGGAATGATAGAAGTGGCGACATTCAGGATGCCGGCTGTGGTCTTTTTTGTTGACTCTTCGTATCACACTCTTGAAGGCACGTTGACGGCCTGGCTGCTATCAATGTTTTACAGGAAGTTTGTGGCAGGCAAATAGGAGATTCACCCCAAATTCCTTTTTGCGTTTGTTTGCCGAATTTTGTAAATTTCTATTTTAGATTCGCGTTCTTTGTAAGGCCTCTTGTCCTCAGGGATGAGAGGCCTTTTTTGCCTGTACACGCTCGCCAGTTCAAACTCATTGACTTCCAGATAATGTTCGTCGGGTACGCGCTTCTGCTCCAGACCATTTGTGCCCTCACGGGGGTGGCGATCATCGTGTGCGCGTTGCTCCCGCCCGTCATGCGTCACTTTAGAACTTCGCCCGACATGTGGGGGCCGCCGGCGATCGCCGGGAAGATCGAAAGGGACCACCCATGACCCGGATTCCCGTCGCCGGAAAATCACTCCTCCCATTCGTGATCCCCCTGGTCCTTCTGATAGTCGCATCCGGACTCGTGGGTCTGCTGTGTGATTCTCCATATGCGAAAGAAACGCGATCATGGACCGCCCAGGGGATTGCGCAGGACATATTCGATGTCGCGATACTCGCGCCCGTCATCCTTCTTGCCGCACTCTTCGTCCGAAAAGGATCGCGTCCTGCGCTCTTCATTCTGCTCGGCTCGCTGATATACGGTTTTTACACGTTCGCGATATACTGTTTCGCTCTCCACTTTAATGCTCTTTTCCTCGTATATTGTGGAGCGCTTGGCCTTTCATTCTACGCCGGCGCGTCCATACTCTCTTCGCTGAATCCGGAGGAACTGAAGGGGTGGTTCGATCCTGAGAAGTCGGTTGCCGTCCCGTCCGCGTTTCTCATTGTTGTCGCAGTGGCGTTCTGTTTTCTCTGGCTGAGTGAAGACATTCCGGCCATCATACACAACCAGGTCCCGAAGACAATTGTGGAAACAGGTCTCATGACGAATCCGGTTCACGTGCTGGATCTGGCGTTCCTCCTCCCGGGGAGCCTTGTGTGCGGACTCCTCCTCAGAAAGAAGCATCCGCTTGGCTATCTGTTCGCGCCGTCGTTGTTTGCGTTCCTTGCAATGATGTCACTTTCGGTCGGAGGGATTGTCATATACGCGAACTACAGGGGTATGTCTTCCGACGTTGTCGTCCCGTCCGTCTTTGCACTCCTCGCCGTCGTCGATGGTGCGCTCTTCGTGCATGTCATGAGAAACATGAAAAAAGAGGCGTTGTGATCGTCGGGAAAAAAGGACAACGCGTGTTCGCCGCGGCAATGATCCTCGGCTCCATGACGCTGGCCTCATGCGGGTCCAGAACCAACGACCCTCAGCCGAAGGGCCCTGCAGCGGCGGAGCCGATGTCGGTGAGCGGCGTGGTGGTTCGCCCCGCTCCCCTGGAAAACGTCGTCCGGTCATCGGGTACTGTCATGGCCTCGGAGTCCGTGGACCTGGTCGCGGAATCTGCAGGGCGGGTCGAAAAGATCGCGTTTCATGAAGGGGGGCATGTCAGGAAGAACCAGCTCCTTGTGAAGATCAACGATGATGACCTTCAGGCGCAGCTCAGGAAGACGACGCTCCAGATACAGCTCGCCTCCGACCAGGAAGAACGCCAGAAGCAGCTCTTCGAGAAGAGCGCGGTAAGCAGGGAGCAGTACGATATCGCACTGAACCTGGTAAACACACTGAAAGCGGACCGGGACAATCTCGTCGCCTCGATCCGCAAACGGGAAGTGCGTGCGCCGTTCGACGGCGTGGCGGGGCTCCGCTATGTGAGCGAAGGAGGGTACGTCACCCAGTCAACGAGGATCGCCTCACTCCAGAAATTGAACCCCCTGAAGGTGGATTTCGCGATACCGGAAAAATACGCCGGCCAGGTTTCCGTCGGTGACCTTGTTGAATTCAGCAGCGATGAAACGAAGCTCCGGTTCACCGGGAAGCTCTATGCCATCGAACCGAAGATCGACCCCTCGATGGGGACGCTTCAGCTCCGCGCGATGTGCAGCAACTCCGCCGGGAAGGTCTTCCCGGGTGCTTTCGTCCACATCGATCTCCGGCTCCGGAGGATTGAGAACGCGTTGATGGTCCCCACGCAGGCGATCATACCGGTGTTCAAAGGGCAGACGGTCCTCCTGCGCCGGAACGGGGTCGTGGTCACCGTTCCCGTCAGGATCGGGATACGCAACGAGACGAGCGTCCAGATCACCGAGGGCATCTCCGCCGGGGACACGGTGATAACGACCGGTATTTTGCAGCTCCGCCCCGGCGTTCCTGTTCAGGTAACTGTACAGTGAGCACGGCCTTCCCCGAGTCCCATCTGCCCGCAAACAGGATCTCCCTGACATGAGTCTTGCCTCCATAAGCATCAAGCGCCCGGTGCTGGCAATAGTCATGTCCCTCGTCATCGTGCTCTTCGGGGCCATCAGCTTCAAATTCCTCGGAGTACGGGAATACCCCGCCATCGATCCCCCGATCATCAGCGTCAGGACGAACTACGCGGGAGCAAACGCCGGGGTTGTCGAATCGCAGATCACGGAGCCTCTCGAGAAAGCGCTCAACGGCATACCGGGGATTCGGAACATATCTTCGGCGAGCAGCCAGGGGTCGAGCAGCATCACCGTGGAGTTCAATCTGGACGCCGACCTCGAGGCGGCCGCGAACGATGTCCGTGACAAGGTTTCAGGAGCCGTGCGCTCTCTTCCGCAGGACATCGATGCCCCCCCGGTTGTGACAAAGGCGGACGCCAACGCCGACGCCATCATTTCGCTCACGGTGCAGAGCGACACCAAAAATGCGATGGAGGTGAGCGATTTTGCGGAAAACGTCATTGCCCAGAACCTCCAGACGATCCCCGGCGTGAGCGCCACACAGATACAGGGGCAGAAACGCTACGCGATGCGGCTCTGGATGGACCCGGCGAAGCTCACGGCATACAGCCTCACACCCCTCGATGTCAGGGATGCGCTGAACAAAGAGAACGTCGATCTTCCCTCCGGCAAGATATCGGGGAACCAGACCGAGCTTATCGTGAACACGAAGGGGAGGATGACCACGCCGGAGGAGTTCAACAGCCTCATTATAAAGGCGGACGGCAAGAACACCGTGCGTTTCATGGACGTCGGGTTCGCCAATCTGGGCCCGGAGAACGAAGAGACGATGCTCAAGCAGTCCGGGATCCCCATGATCGGGGTCTGGATCGTGCCCCAGCCCGGGAGCAATTACGTCGATATCGCCGACGAGTTCTACAAACGGTTCGAGCAGATCAGGAAGGAACTCCCTCCGGGCTACAGAATCGACGTCGCGGTGGACAATACGCGATTCATACGGCAATCGGTGAAGGAGGTGGAGGAGACAATATTTATCGCGCTCCTCCTCGTCATACTCATCATCTATCTTTTCTTCCGCGAATGGATCATCGCCTTTCGGCCGCTGATCGACATCCCCGTCTCGCTCATCGGGGCGTTCTTCATCATGTACGTGATGGGGTTCTCGATCAATATATTGACGCTTCTGGCGATCGTCCTTGCCACGGGCCTCGTCGTTGATGACGGTATCGTTGTGACGGAGAACATATTCA
>DASVIU010000529.1:0-10819 GCA_036386275.1 Bacteroidota bacterium
CTGACCACGACATCGATCATTGCCGACAGTGTCGTGGGAGTCATGAAGCCCGCCTGGGTCAATGTCAATACCGTCCTCCCGGTGAACCTTGGCGATCTCACGAAGAAATTCAGGGGCCAGGTAAACATCCCGGCCGCAAACCTGCGGCTGCTCCCGCAATCCACGATTCGGTTCCCGCTCGAGCTCGACTTGAAACTCCAGGCCGAGGGGAATCGCGGCCAGCTCCTGTCGGAGCTCAACGTCCCCCGGACCACAACGAACGGGGCGATGCTGCCGATCGACTTCATACCGGGAGAGGTCGGGAGATTCCTTTCTTCGATAAGCGGCCAGCTCCCCGATTCGCTCCGCGTGCGGGGAGCGGTACTCGTCAACCCGAATTACGATATTTCGACCCCGCAGTCAGTCGGGAGCAGGAGCTGGTTCGGCGGTCAGGTACAGGTGTCATTCCCGCTTATGGTATCTCTGACCGGGGGGGAGTTTGCCGACACTGCGTCAATCGGAGACACATCAGGAACCGGCCAGGGGCATACGCTTGTCGATGCCAGGACCGCGGGTGCAATCAACAGCATAACGATGCATGTCGTGATCGACAACGCGATCCCTCTCCAGGTTGCCCTGAAGCTGCAGCTCCTGGACCGGGCGAATCGCCTTCTTCTCGTCCTCCCGCAGACCGCGGGGGATTCGATCACCGTTCCGGCGCCCGTTGTCCTCGGGGGAATCGTGCAGTCCGCTTCGCATACCGAGAGGATCATACAGCTTGCCGGCACCGAGGTCCAGCAGTTCAACAACGCTCATTCTGTCGCCTATGTTCTGGGGGTCTCGACCGCGGGGACCGATCCCGTGAGCTTCGAATCGACCCAGGCGATAAAGATCAGGGTGTGGGCGGAATTCTCGTATCAGGTGAACAAATGAAGACAGCGTCACATTCCCTGACCGGGATACTCCCCCTGGTTCTGATGATCTCCTGTTTGCCGGCCGCCACGAAGGCTGGCGAGCAGACCAACGTCCGCGGACTCGGCATGGCACGGACTTCGGTCGCTGCTTCACGCGGCCTCGACGCCGTCGGCATCAATCCTGCGAACCTCGCACTGCCGGACGACGGGACCGTGACGATCAGCCTGGTGCCGATCGGCGTCGGCGTCGGGAGCGATTTTATGACGTACGGGCTTTACAACAAATTCTTCACAGGAGTGGAATCCCCGACCGGCAGAATCGCGAGAAACCTCTCGGAGGCCGACAAGCAGGAGTTGCTGAACGCGTTCCCGGGGGGGATCGGAAGGATCAGCGCCGACGCGGAGGTCCGCCCCGTAGGGCTGGCGCTCCGTTTCGAAGGATTCGCGACATTCGCCCTCACGGCGACGGAACGTGTGGCGGCGAGTGCAACGATCCCTTCGTCGTACGTAAGGTTTCTTCTCGAGGGGACGACGCCCGGCTCCGCGTACGACTTCAGCGGCGCCGCAGGATCGGCCGCGTGGACGCGTGAGTACGCCCTCTCCGCCGGATTCGCCCTCCCGGCCGTCCCCTGGTTCAGGAGCTGGTCGGCGGGTCTCTCGATAAAGCTGGTCCACGGGTTCGCCTACGCGGCAATCACGCGTGACAACACGTGGCTCTCGGCGGGGAGCGACGGCGTGCTCGACGCGAACGTCGACATCGCGGGGGTGAGCTCGCAATCCGACCTGAAGAGCTCCCCCTTCCCTTCTCCCGCCGGGAGCGGGATCGGTGTGGACCTCGGACTCTCCGCGGAACTGAATGAATTTCTGATCGCAGGCGTCAGCGTCACAGATATCGGATCGCTCCGCTGGGACGGGGACGCCAGGCAAGTGTACGGACTGGGACGGATGCACCTCGATGATCCGATGAACAGCGCCCAGCGGGACTCGCTCGAACACGCGGTCACGGGGAAAACGGAGCCGGGCGCAGCGTTCACCGTGCCCCTCCCGACAACGCTCCGGATAGGCGTTCAGGTCGAACTGGAAAACATCCGCTGGGTGAAGAAATTCCTCTATGGCGAGATGACGGCCGCGTGCGACTACAGGCAGGGGTTCTCGGATTTCCCGGGATCGAGCGGGGTGGGGCGCCTCTCGCTCGGGCTTGAATACCGCCCGTGGCAATTCCTCCCGATCAGGACGGGTGTCGGGTTCGGCGGGGACGACCATTTTAATTTCGCCCTCGGGTTCGGGCTGAAGCTCTGGATGGTCCAGCTCGACATCGCTTCCGACAATATCGGCTGGCTTCTTTCACATGACTCATTCTCACGCGGATCGCTGGGGGTGGCGCTCACGCTGAAGATGTAGGTCATCCTTCCCTCATGTCTCAAAAGTCCCGCTTTCGCAGCGGCTCCGGCCGCCGCTTCACTCTCACCCGCATTTGATTTTGGCATCAGCCTCCCTTATCTTGACTTACAAGTTCTTTCACAAGGCGTCCGAGTCTCCCTCCCGAGGGATCTGACGCCTTTTTTCATGTACGGGAGCGACATCCGGGTCTCATGATCGACAAAGGAATGGTGTTTCACATTCAGCGCTTCTCCATCCATGACGGGCCGGGGATACGGACGACAGTGTTCCTCAAGGGGTGCGCGCTGGAATGTTTCTGGTGCCATAACCCCGAAGGGAGGCACGCGTTTCCCGAGGTCCGGTACTTCCCGGAGCGTTGCATCGCCTGCGGGTCATGCGTGACTGCCTGCCCGCATTCTGCGCACCTTCTCGAGGATGGCGTCCACGCTTTCCTGCGCGAACGGTGCGAGGGAGCCGGTGCGTGCATCGAAACATGCTTTTCAGAGGCCCTCCAGATGAATGGGAGGCTCATGTCCGCCGGTGAGGTCATGAGTGAAGTGATCGCCGACAGGCCGTTCTACGACTCATCGGGAGGCGGGGTCACCCTTTCCGGCGGAGAACCGACACTCGACAGCGCCTTCGCACTCGCGATACTGAAGGGATGCAAAGACCGGGGGCTCCATACCGCCATCGAGACATGCGGCGAGTGCTCCTGGGGGGCGCTGGATTCGCTGCTCCCCGTCACGGACCTGGTGATGATGGACATCAAAGCCATGTCAGACGAGAGACACAGGAATGCCACGGGAAAGGGGAACGGCCGCATACTTGCCAATGCGCGGCTGCTGGCCCTTTCCGGCGCTCCGCTCGTGTTCAGGACGCCGGTTGTCCGCGGCGTCAATGATTCGAAGGAGGAGATCGGACAGATCGCTTCGTTCATCAGGGAACTTGCCGGGATGCGGCACGCAGCAGCGAGAAACGGCGCCGCACCCCGGGAGATCCGTTACGAACTGCTGAGATTCCACAGGCTCGCGTCCGACAAGTACAGGAGCCTCGGGCGGGAATACCGGGCAGCCTCGCTTGAACCTCTGCCGGACGAAGAAATGCTGGGGCTTCTCGCAGCAGCGGAGCGCGAGGGGATCGATGCCCGCATACCGCAATAGAAAACGCCCGTTAATAATGACCAGCACCCCATGAAGCCGCACGCAGGAGTACAGGAACTCACATTTGCCGAGCGGATCGCGATGCTCCGCGCCACGAAAATGCGCCATACCGAAGAGAAGTGGCGCGTGCTCGGCTCGATGGACATGGACGACCTCCCTGTGATTCTCCCCCCGCCGGAATCGAGAAAGGTCGTCCGCATCATAAGCGGCTCCGGACTCTCGATGCCGGATGCGGTGTTCAGCAGCTTCTCGCCCAGGAGCAATCATCCCAGCGGCGGGATATTCGGGGCACGCGCGTGCGGAGAGAACATCCGCGCCTTGATGGAGATGCATCCGCCGTATATCGACCCGGTCAGTTCCCTGGCAGGGGCGTACATGGCCCACTTCATGTCGTGCAGGAACCCCGGATGGAATCCCGATTTCGACTACTCCCACCTGCAGCCGGAGCAGGAGAAGTACAGGCTCCACCACGGGATAGGCGCTGTCCAGCATTTCTGTCAGGACATGACGATCGGGTTCGAGCTCGGCTGGGGGGGAATACTCGCAAAGATACGGCGATTCAGGAACGTCAACACGGACGAGGAAGCGCAGGAGCTTTATGACGGGCTCGAAGATCTGGTCCGGGGATTCCAGAACTGGATAGGCCGCCATGCGGCCGCCGCCCGCCTGATGGCAGAAACGGAAGAAAACCCGCAGCTCCGCCGGAACCTCCTTGAAATAGCCGATATCAACACCCGGCTCGTCACCGATCCTCCCCGGACATTCCGTGAGGCGTGTCAGTGGATGCTCTGGTACCAGCTCGCAGGGAAGATGTATAACATGGGGGGAGCCCTCGGACGGATCGACCAGTTCCTCTACCCGTTCTACCGGAAGGAGACCGGGGAGGGGACTCTCACGGACGAGGAAGCCACATTCCACCTTGCATGCCACTTCGTGATGGACACGAGCTATACGCAGCTCGGCGGACCGGACGCGGAGGGGCGTGATACGACAAATCCCCTCTCGTTCCTGGTGCTGGAAGCCGCCCATATGCTGAAAGTCCCGGTCAACGTCGGCGTCAGCGTCGGGAGGGATGTCGATCCGCGGCTTCTCAGCCGCGGCGTGGAGATACTCTTCGAAGACCGGACCGGCATACCGAAATTCCTCGGCGTGGACCGGACGAGTGAGGGGTTTGCAAGGAACGGCTACCCGATCGCCCTGGGACGGGAGAGGGCATATTCAGGCTGTCACTGGTGTGCAATCCCGGGGAGAGAGTACACCGTGAACGATTGCGTGAAGGTGAACCTTGCCGCAGTGTTCGACGTGGCGCTCCATGAGATGATGTCCGTCCCCGGAACAGTCCCGGGAGTGGAGGATTTGTGGAGCCGGTTTGAGCGTCACCTCCGCCGCAGCGTCGAAGTCGTCGGGGAGAGCCTCGATTTTCATATGGACCACATGTACCGGGTCTTCCCCGAGCTGCACCTGGACCTCCTCTGTCACGGCCCGATCGAGAAAGGGCGGGATGCGTCGCACGGGGGTGTGGAATTCTACAACCTGTGCGTCGACGGAGCGGGGCTGGCCACAGTGGCGGACTCGTTCGCCGCGCTGGAACAGCGTATCGACCGGGAGGGAAGGATGAGCTGGCAGGAGCTGATACGGCTGATCGACGGTGACTGGCCCGGAGCAGGAGGGGAAAAAGCGAGGCTCATGATGAAGCATGTACCCCGATACGGGAGCGGCGGTTCATGCGCCGACGCATACGGGCTCTCGATCGCCCGCACATTCACGTCGATCGTCAGGAGCAGGAAGACCCCGCACGGATTCAACATGATCCCCGGCATATTTTCCTGGGCGGCCACGATCGCCATGGGGAAGGACGTCGGGGCGACGCCGAACGGACGGCGCGCGCAGGAGCCGATCTCGCACGGCCCGAATCCCGATCCGGGGTTCCGGCGCGACGCGGCACCCACCGCGCTGGCGCTTGTCGTCGCTTCGGTCCAGCCCGGCTACGGGAATACCGCCCCCATGCAGATCGAACTCGACCCCGGCCTCTCCAGAAACAGCGAGGACAGGCGCAAGGTGGTGGATCTCATCAGGACGCATTTCGAGCTGGGGGGGACGCAGATCAACATGAACATACTGGACAGGAAGGCGGTCCTGGAAGCGCACGCCGATCCGTCCACGCACCCGGACCTCGTTGTGCGCGTCACCGGGTTCAGCGCATACTTCGCGAGCCTCTCGCCGGAGATGAGACAGATCGTCGTCAACAGAATTATTGCCGAAGATTGACACGTGAACTTATGAGCACTTCTGCGCGCGAGCGGTTCCTGTCGTATGTCAGGGACCCGCGGTCTTCGGCGCCGGTCATTTCGCCGTTCCTTCCCCACCCGGATGTCATTCGGGACACGCTCGGTTCTCTCGGCCTGCCGGCCACCGGCGACGCCGTCGCAGACGAGATCGCGCTCGCGCGTCATCTCGGATACCAGCCGATGTTCATGACCGACTGTTCGGGTCTGATCTTCAACTGGCGCATCGACGATTCGCGCTCCACGGGGGAATCGTGCGTGCGGGTGATCCCCACGGCGAAGGGGGAATGGGTTCGCCGTTCAGCCCGTGAGGAGGTCCCGTGGAGCGATGACGCCGGCCTCCCCGTGCAGACTCCGCGCGACCACGAGATGCTCGTCGCGGTGTGCGAACAGGTCGAGGAACAGGAGAAGTCGATACGGGAGTATTTCCGGCAGTGGCGCCGCAGGGTCGGCGAAGAGGGGGTTATCGTCCTCGGGCATCCGCACCCTTCGTGGCTCGGTTACCAGATCAACCCTTCGAACATCTTCTATCACTGGAACGACTCGAGAGAAGTATTCATCCGCTCGATGGAGGCGATCTGCGAGGCATCTCTCTACGTCATGTCGATAGCTTCGGACGAGGGAATAGATTTCATGAGCGACTCCAGCTACGGGCTGGAGATGACATCCCCCGCCCTCTTCGCCGCAATGGACCTCCCCTACATCCGCAGGTTTGCGGCCTGGACACACGATCACGCCGGGCTTTTCTGGTATCACAACTGCGGGTTCACGCGGCAGCTCATCCGGGAAGGGGTCTTCAACACGCTGGGGGCGGACATCATCGAGACAATTGCGCCGCCGCCGGAAGGGGACAACGACCTTGCCGAGTCGCGCCGTGCGATCGACAGGAGGATTTGCACAAAAGGAAACCTGAACCTCCGGCTCCTGCGTGAAGGGTCGCCGGAGGACATTGCATCGCAGGTGCGCACGATCGCGGATGCGGTCCGTGGAGAAGCCCACGTCTTTTCCACCGCCGACGCCGTCCTCGAGGGGACACCCGCGGCGAACTTTGTCGCATTCATCGCGGCGGCACGGGAGGCCACGGGACAGTGAACGCGGCCCCACTAACGACGGGGGGAACGATGAAACGAATCATTGCCGGCGCGGCACTCGTGGCGATTCTGGGGGCGATGCTCGGGCTCTCCTGCGGCAGAAAAGAGGACGCCGTCGAGCTCCATGACTGGAACTTCGGGGGAAAGCCGAGGATGATCGAATGGCTCCGGCAGAGAATCGATACGTTCGAGCAGACTCACCGGGGTATCAGGGTGGTCCAGAGCCAGAAGAGCTGGAATATGATCAGAGAGCTCCTGTATGCGGATTTCAGCGTCGGGACAGGTCCGGACGTGGTCAACGTCCATGCAAACTATGCCGCCGAGTTCGGCGGGGCGGGGTACTATTACCCGGTCAACACGTTCCCCGATTTCCAGGAGGTCCGGAAGTGGTTTGTCCCGCACCTGCTGGAGTCGACGCGGTACAGGGAGAATTACTACGGCCTCCCATCCTCCGGCATCGCGTTCGTCCTCGTCTGCAACAAGGAGCTTTTTGACCGGGAGGGGATTTCCCCTCCCAGGACATGGTCCGAGTTCCGCGAAGCAGCCCGCCGTCTGACAAAAGACACCGACGGGGACGGGATCGTGGACCAGTACGGGCTCGTTCTTCTCGGGGGGGACAAAGGGGGATTCGCTTACCGACTGGTCCCCTTCTTCTTTAAGGCGGGGGCCGAAATCATGTCCGACGACCTGAAGACGATCCTGTTCAATTCCCCCGAGGGGGTCTCGGCCCTCCAGCTGATCACCGACATGTACCAGGTCGACCATTCGATTACCCCCGGGTTCCTCGCCTACCAGCTGACCGAGATCAACGACCTGTTCTGCAGCAACAAGGTGGCGATGAGCATCGAAGGGCCATGGTTCCGCGGGATGGTCGACGACAAGAGCCCGGGGAAGAAGATCTACACAGTCCCGGTCCCGGTCCCGGACGACAGGATCGCCGGGTACGACACCGCCGCGACGCTCCAGGACATGGTCATGTATTCGATCAATGCCCGCACAAAACATCCGGAACAGGCATGGGAGCTTCTCAAGTACCTGCGTAACGAGGAGGCGGACATGGCCTGGATCCGGGAAGACCTGGGAGCCATCGCAACGACCCGCCGTGCGCTCGAGAGCCCGGAAGCGAAAAACCAGTCCGATCTGTCCCTCTATGTCCACGAGCTCGGGCACGCAAAGCCGTGGCCTCCGCACCCCAGCATGATCGCGATAGCGAGCGACATCTTCACGCCGTTTGCACAGAAAGCCATCGTGGGCGAACTCTCTCCCCGGGAGGCCATGGACCAGGCGGCACGCGAGGCTCAGGAGATGATCGAGGGGAAGAAATGAGGAGATACACTCCGTACATGCTCCTCACCCCGGCGCTCCTCTTCACGGTCTTCATACTTGTCTACCCGATGGCGCAGAACCTCGTCAACAGTTTCAGGGACGTGAGCCTGGTGAGGGAAGGTCGAGGATGGACCGGGTTGCTGAACTACGAACACGTGTTCGGGGACGCCGTGTTCTGGCTGGCGTTCAGGAACACCGTGGTGTACGCGGTGGCCGGGACTTTGCTTGCGCTCCTGATCGGACTGGGCCTCGCACTCGTTCTTGACGTGCATACGGGGAAAATGAGCTCGGTCGCCGCAGGCCTGTACTCGATCCCCTGGGTGATTTCCCCCGTCGTGGCGGGGTTCGCCTGGAAATGGCTGCTCAACGACCACTTCGGCATACTCAATTACTGGCTCTCCTCGGCCGGCATAGCCCGGCACGGGACGAGCTGGCTCGGGAACCCGCACACGGCACTGTTCTGCGTCATGGTCGCCCGGGCGTGGCAGTTTTATCCTTTTGCCATGGTGATGTTTCTTGCCGGCCTGCAGTCGATTCCCGCGGAGCAGTACGAGGCGGCGTCGGTGGACGGCGCCTCTCCGTTGAGGAAGTTCTTTCACATCACGATCCCCAACCTGCGGCCTGTCTCTTCCGTGCTCCTCCTGCTCGGCGTGATATGGAGCTTTAACGATTTCAACATGGTGTTCGTCATGACGAGGGGAGGCCCCATCAACGCGTCCATGGTCCTCCCCGTCCTCGTCAGGGAGTTTTCGTTCGTCCACTTCGATCTGGGGAAGGGCTCGGCCCTCTCCGTCCTGATATTCGCGCTGCTCGTCACGCTCTCCTTCCTGTATCTGAGAGTGCTTGCGCGGCGGGAACGGGCATGAAAAAGATACTTCTTCTCCTTCCGGTTGCTCTCCTGGCGCTACTTGTACTGCTCCCGTTTCTCTGGACGGTCTCCACATCGCTGAAACCACTGACCGAGGTGAACCGGTACCCTCCGGAGTGGATAAGCCCCACCATGAGCCTGAAGCCCTATGGCGACATGTTTTTCTATCTCCCCTTCTCACGCTATACGCTGAACAGCCTGATCGTGGCGTCCAGTGCGACGACGCTCACGCTGTTTGTGGGGAGCCTCGCGGCGTTCGCGTTCGCGCGGTTCCGGTTCCCGGGGAGGAAGCAGATCCTCCTTGTCCTTCTCCTCTCCCAGATGCTCCCCGGAGCCTCCGTCATCATTCCCCTCTTCCAGCTTCTCAAGACCGCCGGACTGTACGACACGCACATCGGTCTCATACTGGTCCACACCGCCGTCCTCCTCCCCTTCGTCATCTGGCTGCTCCACGGGTTCTTCTCCGGCATCCCGACCGAAGTGGAAGACGCTGCACTGATCGACGGATGTTCCAGGCTGGAGGCCCTCCGGAGAGTCATACTCCCGCTCGCCCTCCCCGGGCTCGGCGCCACGGCCTTGTTTGCGTTCCTCGGGTCATGGAACGAGTTTTTCTTTGCGCTCATACTCACGAACTCCGACGCAACGCAGACAATCCCGGTGGGGATCGGCCTTTTCGTCGGCGAATTCGAGGACGTCTGGAACCAGATGTCCGCGGCGGCCGTCCTCTTCAGCATCCCACCACTGATCCTTTTCATGGCGATGCGCCGGACGTTCGTCAGGGGACTTGCAGCGGGGGCGCTTCAATAATAATGAACAACGGGGCACGAGACTCCCTCACACCACGACGATGACACACGAAGAGCTCGCACACCTCCTCGGGAATATCCGCAATGTACGCGCCGGGATACTGGGAGATTTCTGTCTCGACGGCTACCTCCTCCTCGATTCAAACAGCTCCGAGACATCGCTGGAGACGGGGATCCCCACGCGCCCGGTCCGCTCACAGAGGTACTCTCCCGGGGGGGCCGGCAACGTTGCCTGCAACCTGCAGGCCATGGGGGTGAAAAGCATCGCACTGTACGGGGTCATCGGCGCGGACCCGTTCGGCGATGAGATGAAGAGGATACTCGACTCACGTCGTATCGACACATCGGGGCTCCTCGTCCAGCGCGAGAACTGGGACACGCACGTCTACATGAAGCCCTTCGAAAAGGAGGAGGAGCAGCAAAGGCTTGACTTCGGGAACTTCAACAGGCTCCATCCTGCAACATCCGAGCGGCTGCTGGAGAATCTCTCGGGCGCCCTCTCCGGGCTTGATATCGTCATACTGAAGCAGCAGGTGGCGCACGGGGTCCATACAAAGGAAGTCAGGGAGGCCCTGAGCGTGCTGGCGAAGGACAATCCCGGGACGACGTTCATAACGGATTCCAGGCATTTTCCCGAAGAGTATGGTTGCACATGCCGGAGGCTCGGGCTGCGCGAAGCGGCAAGGATCGCCCGGCGCGAGTTGAGCTCCCCGGACTATCCGGAAACGGGAGAGGTGGAGCATATCTGCAGGGAGCTTTTTCTCCGGTGGGAAGCCCCCCTGTTCGTGATGCGGGGGAACCAGGGGTGCGTCCTGTTCGACCGGGAGGGGTTTCACGAAGTCCCCGGTCTTCTGATACTCTCCCCCGTGGATACTGTCGGTGCGGGAGACAGCATGCTGTCGGGGATCGCCGCAGCACTTGCGGCCGGGGCGAACCCGTACGCCGCCGCGGAGCTCGGGAGCCTCGTTGCAGGTGTCACGGCGCAGAAGCTGATGCAGACAGGGACCGCC
>DASVIU010000530.1:0-5190 GCA_036386275.1 Bacteroidota bacterium
GTACAGAGTGACTCGATCAGGAAACTAAGCTGACGTTCGTCGCTGTAAGGCCTTTCGGCCCCTTCTCAACATCGAACTGTACCTGGTCCCCTTCATTCAGGTTTTTGTAACCGTCGCCGACGATGGCTCTGTAATGAACAAAGACATCTTCGCCGCCCGGGCGCTGAATGAATCCGAAGCCCTTGGCTCCGTTGAACCATTTCACTGTTCCTTTTTCCATAGGATCAGTCCTTTCAAGGATTGTTTGATTACTCCGTTGTCAGCGGAACCGTTTGCAACAGCCACAATGCATGCCACTCAATGAAAAATCGCAACCATGGTCAGACAATATCCACAGTTGCGACTCAACGTGTAACGCGACAACAAGTGATCAAACCACCCAGCGTACTCGCCCCGCGTAATGCGGACCTCAAAGCTCAGCAACCTTGTACTGTTTTGACGCTACAAGTATAGGAAGATCCGGATTAAGAATCAAGGAAAATCTCAGATATTTTTGAAGGGCAATCCGGGGCAGCAAGCGCCCCGGATTGCAGTTTGGGGGAAGAACCGTTATCTTGCTGTAGCACCGGGAAGCGTCACGTGCGCGTCCCTATGCATCGTTCCGATTGGCTTCCCGCCAATACTGAATGTCCCCTTGAAGCCCCCTTTTCTAAGCGAAAGCTTACACACTTAGCCTGCCCGAGGCGGCAGGTCCGGAGGAGTCTGCAATGGAAGCAGTCTTTGTCGTCCTCGTCGTCATTCTGATCGCCCTTGCGCTGTATGAGTACCGGGTTCGCAAACCCGATCAGATCGTCATCGCAGAGGCTCGCGACGGCGTGCGCCTCCGCGGGGGGAGGATTTTCCCCCGGCACTTCAGCACACCGATCACGAAAACGACACATTCCTTCTCCCAGACGGTCGACGCATCGGCAAAAGGGAGCCTCGATGTGCGCGTCAAACTCGCGGTCACGGTCGCGGCGTCGATGGATGATCTGTCCGTCCTTGTCAAGGTCGGGGGATGGGCGCCCGACGCGATAGCCCGCGCCGCCAGGGAGCTTGAAACCCTCATCCTCGGGTACGTCAAAGGCTATACGGAACTGCACGAAGTCGAAGACCTCTCTTCCGACAGGATCCGCGGATACCTCCAGGAGCGGGTCCAGGAGAGCAATCACCTTCTCGGGCTGGACGTCGTCACGCTGACGATCATCTCATATGACCCTGTCAACCCCCAGATCGCAGAGGCCATCCGCCAGCGCGAGCATGCGCGGATACTGGAGCAGACGGAGGAAGCCAACCAGAAGGCGCGGGTGGCGGCCACGAAAGTCCGTCTCCACGCCGACGAAGAGATTGCCTCCCTGGAACACGCTCTCGAAATCAGAAAGACCGAGCTCAAGCATGCGGAATTTGAGAAGGAGTCCGCACTTGCGGGGAGCCGCGCGGAACATGAGCTCAGCCTGCGGAGGATGCAGCTCGATTTCGAAAAGGATGAGCTTCGATTGCTGAAAGAAAGTCCCGAGCTTCTCCTCCTGACGCCCCAGGCCGCGCGCCTGGCCGAGGCCAGCCAGTCGATGAGGAACGCCCGCACCGTCGTGTCACTCTCCCCTCCCGACGGCGTCCAGGGGACCGAGATACTTTCGATGTTCAGCACGCTCGTGCAGAAGGCGCTCGGGGCTTTGAGCGAACGGAAGAAAAAGTAGGCCGTACGATGGATCTGAACGGCAGCGGGGGAGCGCTTCCCGACTATTTCGAGCTCCGGCCGACGCGGGTCGCGAAGGTTTCCGAGATCAGCGAGGCGACGGCATCCTCCGCCATAGAACCGGAGGAGCGGGTCAATTTTCATATCGGCAACCCGGTCCAGGAGAGCCGTCTCTCTTCCGCGTATCTCCGCGCCTCGCTCGGACTCGATATCCGGGACGAATCGCTTTCCGAGGCGGATCCGCCGGCCGTTCTCCGGGCCCTGGATCTGGACGATGCGGAGAGGCCGGTCCTGGATTTTTTTGCAACACTCATCCGCAGGAGCGCCCCGTACCTTCCCCGCGGGGGATTCTCCCGCAACGCGCCTCCTCCCCTGGCGACGGCATTCAGCGACTGGCTTCAGAATCAGCAGGATCCCCTGACGTACGACCTGGGGAAGACCTCTGACCGGAGGGAGATTGTTTTTGCTTCCGGCGGGACTGCGGAATGCATGCGCGTTTTCTTTCATGCTCTTTCACTCTACCTCGCGCATCTTCCGGCACAGATCCTCCTCTTCCGGACGTCTCTCCCCCCCCATGTGATGTCTTTTGACGGGCTCCATGTCGAATCGCTCCCGGCAGACGAGCACGCCGCTGTCGCCCGGTTGCGGCAGATTGCAGCAGGGAAAGCGTCCGGGCCGACATTTGTGGTCATGGGAGAGATCACAACGGAGGAAACCCGCCGCACCCTCCGCGGACTCGCACTCACCTACCCCCTCTTTTTCCTCGAAATCAACGACGCCCCCAACCAACACTCACTGGCACGGGAGTCGCGTCTCATCGACCGTGTCATCCGATTCCTGAGCCCCGCGATATTTTCTTCCCGGTTCAAGAACCTGTCGATCGTCTTTGTGGCCGGGAATGCCGATTTCCTTTCGCTCCTCGAGACCCTTCATTTCCAGCTCAAGGGGACTCCGTCGGCATCGGAGGTCGAACTCCTCACCTATCTGCTGGGCCAGCCGGACCCCGGCGGGGAAACGGCGCCGGGGAGGAGTATCCGCGTCGAACCCCCGTTGGAGACACCCCCTTCCGGAACCGGCGCCGGGGCGGCTCTCGCCCGGTTTGCATCGCGCGTAGAGCAAAGCCTGGATTTGATCCTTTCACCTCACCACGGGCTTGTCGATACTGTCTCCGCTTCCCTGGGACGACGAGCAACATCACTGGTGGAGCAGAGCCGGCGCCATGCCGCGCTTCAGGCCGTGGACAGGTTCGCCGGGACCGATGCGCCGGCTCTCCTGCACGATCTCTGCGGGCATCTCGAGGATGAAGAATGGCTCGCAGGCCTCGAGGAGAGCTTCCTGAGGTCTTTCGTACGCCATCACCCCGAATACGAGATCGGGCATTGTGCGGCCGTCAGCGGCTCGGCCCGCACCGCACTCAGTCTTCTCGGGTTTCATTGCGGCATCAGGGAGGCCGTGATCCCGGACCTGAGCTGGACGTACGAGCACTGTTTCCCTTCCGTTCATACGGTGCCCCTGACTCCGGAGTTTGCTCTCGATGCAGGGGCCATTCTCGATGCCGTGCAGGGGAAGCTCAGGATCGATCCCCGCTGGGCCGATTACGGGGCGGTGGTGCTGAACAATCCGCACAACGCGACCGGGCGCGTGTTCGAGATTTCCTCGGTACGGGAACTGCTGAGGGAATTGCTCGGGCGGGGTATCACGGTCATCGACGACCTCTCGTATCAGAACGTGGCTCCCGTCGAAGACCTCCCGGAAATCCCGACGCTGCGCCAGATGGCGGAGGGTCTCATCGCCGTCGGAAGGATCACGTCGGCGCAGGCGCGCCGCCTCATCACGGTCCATTCCCTCTCGAAGACGGACTGTCTCGCCGGGGCCAGGCTCTCCGTCATCGAGATCAGGGATACGCTTCTCCTGGGAAAGTTCCGCACGCTTATCGACTCCGTGAAGCCGAATACGGGCGCGATACTGCTGGCATATCTCTTCTACAGGAACCCCGTCGAAGTGGCCCGCGCCTACTGGCGACTCCGGAACACAATTTTCTTCGAGAGGATGCAGGCGATCGACACGGCACAACGGAATCTCCCCGCCGATCGGAATCCGTTCGCCATTGAGATACTGGGGCCCACCGGGAGCATGTACCCCCTGATGGTCGTCGGGAAACTCCCCGCGGGGCTGTCGCTGGACTGGGTCGCGGCGGGCCTGGCGAGGCAGGGGATCGGGCTTGTCCCCCTCTCGACATTTGCGCGGACGGAGAAAGGATTCGACGCGGGGAGGAAGGCGTTCCGGCTCACGCTCGGCGGCACCGACGGTGCAGCCGCGCTCCTGAACAAGACGCGCCGCGTGCTTATCGATCTGAACCGTGTCATCGGGGAGGAGGCCGCACAATACAGCCGAAAACAATTCCCCCTGATACGGCATCTGACTCCCCCGGAGTCCGTGACCGGCCTGTGGGAGGCGGCAGAACGGCGGGTACGGGAGCTGATCGGAAGCCGGATCATCGATTCCGTCCGTTCGCTGAGAGATGAAATCGGTACCGGCAGGGTGAGGCGACTCCTGACGGAGGAGTACGTTCCCGAAAGGCTTGCGGTCTACCGGAGACGGTTGTACGACAGGGCTATGATCACGGGCGAACTCATGGCGTCCGCGCGCGCCGATAACGGCAGGACCCTCGGGGTGACGCTCGAGAGGGAGTTCTACCGGGACGACATCGCCCGTCGTGAAGAGGCGTTCAGATCGCGGCTGTACGACAGGACGGTGCACCCGACACAGATGTATTCGATCCGGGCGGAGGCGGCGTTCGAAAGCATACTCGGCCTTCTCGCACAGGGGGTGACGCCTTCGCCCGACCTCCTCGCCGTCGCGGCTCGCGAACTCGTCAACGAGTTCCTGGGGCTGAACGTGGCGATCAGCTCAGGCGAAGAATCGAACGAAATCCTGCTCGATCTCGATGCGCATGTGAACGCGGAGCTCTTCGGCGAAATACAGGAGGCGGGGCTGCACAGGACGTTTCTTTCGTTCTGGGGCGACTGGGACGGATCGAACCGCCCTTCCGGGCAGGGGCACCAGCTTGCGGCTTCCGTCCTGCTCAGAAACGTCGAACGTCTTTCACACCTCCTTGTCACGCTTTCGCAATGCGACAGAACCGCCCGGATCCGTCCGGAGTTGCTTGCCGAAATTGAACGCCTCCCCCGGAAGACACGCCGGTTTGTGGAGCTTCTGAAGGACATCACGACCCTGACGCATCAACTCGAGCGGCGCTACCGGGGCATCCTCCCCTTCCAATCCAATCCGGGGAGGCTTCGGCGCGTCGGCATGGCGCTCCACCTGGCCCGGGACCCCGTCACGTCACTCTGGTATCATAACGACCGGCTCGAGCGGCACATGATGGAGCTCCGCAGGAGGCGGCGGGAGGGGCTCGAGTATTACTTCGCGCTGAACAAGAGCCTGCGGAAGGAGTTGCACTCGCTCATCCCGGCACTGCTACGGAATGCCGCCGTCCCGCCCCTTCTCAGGGA
>DASVIU010000531.1:0-5628 GCA_036386275.1 Bacteroidota bacterium
TTCTTTTTAAGTCCCGCCGGTGTATGGCCGGGTATTGCCCTTCCGCCGTCTGATCCCCCTTGAACAGCGGTCAGATTGTGAGTACATTCAGGGCATGTTCCCGAGAAAGCCCCCCCGTTTCTCCATCCGCGCGAAACTCCTTATCGCATTCGTAGGACTCTCCATCCTGCCGATGATCCTCGTGAGCGTCTACGGCCTTTACGTGAACGTCAGGACAATGGAGCATATCGCGCTCCAGGATCTGACGCACGATGTTGCGACGATACGCTCCCGGACCGGCAACTTCATGGCGGGCGTGGAGGGAGATATGCGCGTTATGCTCAACTCCTCCGTCCTCCAGCGCTGGGCGCTCTCATACGGCAGGGGCGGGCCGCAGGAGAACGCCCGCATGCTCCGTGCCGTTGCCGACGAATTCCTCGCGTTTGCCAGGACCAGAAGGATCTATTACCAGATCCGGCTGCTGAATGCAGAACACGATGAACTCCTCCATATCCAGTGCGATGATGTCATAGAATCGGCCTCCCACTTTGTCATCCTCCCTCCGGAGAAACTTCAGCAGGGGGGCGGGGCCTACTATGCACTCTTCACGAAGAACCTCTCACGGGGCCAGATCGCATTCCATCCCGTGGAATTGACCTACCTGGGCACCCGGCGCATACCGGTCATCAGCTTTGCGACTCCTCTGGAGGGGAGATGGGGCAGGGCCGGGATTCTCATCGCCAACGTGTTCGCGGGGAGCCTCTTCCGTGAACTTGAGACTCAGCGGAACAGCGGGATGGACCAGTCGGTCGTCCTGGTGGGGGGGGACGGGCACTACCTGTACGATTCCCGGGAACAGAACGACTGGAACAGGCTGATCGCATCCCGCGAGGAGGATAATCTTCAGAAGGATTACACGCCGGCGATCGCCGGTCGGATCACTTCGGGCGAGGAAGGAGTCATTACGGAGGGGAGTGACGCAATCATCGCGTATTCGCCACTGATCCCTTTACAGCAGGTGCCGCCGCGCACGCCGGAGATCAGCTCGTCGCTCTACGTTTTTGAGAGTGTCCCCCGCTCGAGCCTTATACGGGACGCCCGCGAGACGGCGACGACGTACGCCTGGTTTCTGCTCGCATTCCTCGGGTGTGCCGTGGGACTCGGGCTTATGGCGACCGGGCAGTTTACACGCCCGATTTCAGAAGTGCGCCGTGGCGCGGAGGTGATCTCCCGCGGAAATTACATGCACAGGCTGAAGTTGAAGACGGGGGATGAGATCGAGGAACTCGCAGGCCAGTTCAACCGCATGGCCGCCTCACTCGAAGAACATGAACGGGAAATCCAGCAGCACCGTTACCGGTTGGAGGAGATGGTCGATCACCGTACGCGCGAGCTCGAGGAGGGAAAGGGAAGACTCCAGGCAATACTCGACAACGTCCCGAGCGCCTTTGTCATGCTTGACCCCGGCGGACGAATCCAGACGGCGAGCGCCGCGTTCACCTCCATCACCGGTCTCGTGCTCGACAATGTGCGCGGGGAGGATAGCCGTTCCGTATTCCGGGCGGCCGGGCTCTGCCGGCACGCTGCGACGACAGGTGGGGCGCAGGCCTTCGTTGTGGAAAGCCATGTCGACGGGCTCATCGAGAAGAACGGATCCGAGCGCTTTCTGGAGCATGTGACGATCCCGATCACCGAGAACGGGAGCCTGAAGTCGATTCTCGAGATCATCACGGATGTGACGAAGAGGAAACGCCTCGAGGAGCACCTTATTCACTCGGAAAAGCTTATGGCGACGGGAGAGATGGCTGCGATCATCGCGCACGGATTCCGCAATTCTCTCACGTCGATAAAGATGATCCTCCAGCTCCAGCAGGAATCGAAGCGGCTGGGGAGCGAAAACCGGAAATCCGTCGGCGTTGCGCTTGACTCAATTTACAGGATGGAGACTGTCGTCCAGGAACTGCTGAACTTCGCGCGACCCTCTCCGATGGAGTTCCATACGGCGGATCTCAACGGCCTTGTCAGGGAGAGCCTTGCCCTGGTTCGCCCCCGGTTCGGACAACACGGCATTGCGGTCTCCAGGAGGCTGGATCCGCAGATCCCGCAGATGCCGCTCGACGGCGCGCATCTCAGGGAAGCTTTTGTCAACATACTGCTGAACGCCCTCCAGGCAGTCGAGGGAAAATCCACCGGGGTTCGGAAGGGGAAGATTGCGCTGGTGACAAAACGGGTCCTCCTCCCGCGCACGTTGCGCGATCTCCACTCCCCCGTGGATGCAAATGAGGGGGAAGGGGTCCCCTCCGGCGGAAGAGAGATCGTGCTGCGGAAGGGCCTGGCCTGCGCATCTGTGTCGATTGAGTACAACGGCCCGGGGATGGACAGGGGACTGCTCGGTCGCATTTTTGACCCGTTTTTTACGACGAAAACGAATGGGACCGGCCTGGGGCTCCCCATGGTCAAGCGGACGGTGAACGCTCACGGCGGGATCGTCACGGTGAAGAGCATCAAGGGAAAAGGGGCGACATTTGAAATTCTGCTGCCGCTCCGGATCGAAGCCCCCGGAGGACCTCCCGGGGGAATTCCCCTGCCCGAAGGTGAACAATGAAAGCAGACCGCACGAAGCTTGTTATCGTGGACGATGACGAAAAGATACTCTTCGCCTTCGAACGGGTGTTCCGGAAGGAAGGGTACGAGACCGTCACGGCCCGGGATGGCGAGGAGGCGCTCGGCCGGATATTTTCCGTGCGGCCGGATGCTGTGATAATGGATATCACCATGCCCGGCCTCGACGGCCTGGAAACTCTTCGCAGGATCAAATCGGAGATGCCTGCCCTTCCCGTTATACTCATTACAGGGTTCGGCACGATGCAGACGGCGATCAAGGCGATGCAGTACGGGGCCTTTGAGTACATGACGAAGCCCCTGGACGTCATCGCGCTGCGCGATGTCGTCCGGCGGGCGCTGGCGAGCATGAAGACCCACGTCGTCCCCGCCGGGGAGCCGGTGAGCTTCCAGGCGCAGATAATGAACCGCTACGACATCGTGGGGCGGAACCCCCGCATGCATGAGGTGTATAAACTGATCGGGTCGGTGTCGACGACGCCCAATCACACTTCCGTTCTGATCCTTGGCGAGAGCGGCACGGGGAAAGAGCTTGTGGCGCGTGCCATTCATGCCAATGGCCGGAATGCGGGAGAGCCGTTTGTTGCGATCAACTGCACGGCTCTCCCGGAAACCCTCCTGGAATCGGAGCTTTTTGGATACGAAAAAGGTGCATTCACAGGGGCCGTGGAGCGGAAGCTCGGAAAATTCGATATCGCTTCACGCGGAACGATATTTCTGGATGAGATCGGGATCCTGACCCTCCCTCTGCAGCAGAAACTGCTCCGCGTGCTCCAGGAGCGCGAATTCGAACGCGTCGGTGGAAACGAGACCCGGCCCATCGAGGCACGGTTTATCGCGGCAACGAACCAGGATCTCGGCGCCGAGGTGAAGCGAAAAGCATTCCGGGAGGACCTCTTCTTTCGTCTTAACGTGGTCACAATTCAACTCCCCCCGCTGCGGGACCGAAGAGAGGATATCCACCTGCTGGCTTCCTACTTCCTGCAGAAATACAACGAGCAACTGAAGAAAAGCGTCCGCGGGTATTCCGCGGAGGCGCTCCGCATCCTGAACGGGTATGACTATCCCGGGAACGTGCGCGAGCTGGAGAACCTCGTGGAGCGTTCGGTGATGTTGTCCAAAGGGGAAATCGTCCTGCCTGACGCCTTTGGCGATCTCGTCGCACAGCCTCCAGCGCCCGGAGTGAGTGTGCCCATCCTCAGCCAGGTATTCAGCAAATCGCGTGAACATGTGCTGGACCTGTTCGAACGACAGTTCCTCTCCGAGCAGCTCGAAGCGTTCCACGGGAATGTGACCGACGCGGCAGCCTCTTCGCGGATGACCAGGCAGAATTTCCAGCGCCTCATGAAAAAGCACCGGATCACATCCCGGGCGTTCCGCAAATAATGTCTCCCTCCCCGCCTCCGGTTGTGCGCCCGGATGCGGAGAAGATCTGCGCCTGATGCCAAACCCGGCTTGGCAGAGGCGCCAATCCCCCGTTGGCATGTGAAGCGCGGGCTCGTTTTTCTCCCTCTGATTTCCTGCAAATTCCCCCATGAGAGGCAATTCCCTGAAGGGCCCAGACTGGCATGGCAGTTGCATCGGTCAGTGCAACCAGCGAGGCCCCATGCCACACCAGCTCAGAGCCCTGGTCGTCGATGACGACTCAAATATCCTCTCCGCCTTTGAAGACTTTTTTCGGAAAGAACATTGCGCGATGCTCTCTGCCTCCGGTGCTGAAGAGGCGCTCCGGGCACTCGCCGGCGCGGAGGTGAATCTGGTGATCACCGACATCGAAATGCCGTGGGTATCGGGGGTTGACCTCTGTAAGAAACTCAAGGCTTCCCGGCCTAATCTTCCCGTCATCGTCATAACGGGCTATCCCAATCTGGTTCCCGAAGCGGAGGTCAGGCGCGCGGGCGCCGACTACTACTTCCTCAAGCCGCTGGAATTGGACCAGTTGCGCGAGGCGGTGCGGAAATGCCTTCGCGCAGCGCCGCACGCAGCTGGCAAGCACGTATAGTGCGTCTCTCAACGCATCACTGCATACTCACCATTCAAAAGGAATCCGCCATGATTCGTGCAGCACTCACCTTCCTCGTGGCTCTCATCATTGTCTCGCTGGCGGCCGATCGGTCGTACGCCATTCCGGCGTTCGCACGAAAATACAAGACCAGCTGTGCGACGTGTCATACCGGGTATCCAAAACTCAATGCATTCGGTGACGCCTTTCGAAGAAACGGATACCAGTTTCCGGCAGGGACCGATCCGGAATTCATCAAGGAGGAACCGGTGAGCCTGGGTTCGGAAGGGAACAAGAAAGCGTTCCCCGACGCGATCTGGCCCGGGAGCATACCCGGGAGCTCTCCTGTTTCTCTCTTTCTGAACGGAGAGATGGACTACAACCCGAAAGTCGATCCCCGGTTCACGTTCGGCGGGCTCGGCAGCAGCATTGAAGCTGTTGCGGCCGGGACGGTTGGGGAAGACCTTTCGTTCTGGGGGCAGTTTGCCCTGAATAGTGACGGCACTGCGGAATTGAACAGAATTTTCCTCATATTCAGCAATCTGATAGGTGATTCATACGGCCTCAACATGCGCGTCGGCGTCTTCGAGCCCGGACTTTTCTCATTTTCAACTCACCGTGCCTGGCTCGAAGGATACTGGCTTACAACACGTCCGTTCAGTGACGACATGGGGTGGACCATCGAGGAAACGCAGAAAGGGATCGAGCTCAATGGAATCGTGAAACAACGGTTTACATGGAGTGCCGGAATCGTGGAGTCGTTCGGGGGTCCCCATGCCGACAAGGACTTCTACGGACACGTGGCGTACAAGTTCGGCGGGCTGCCACCGGACGGAGTTGTCGCGGCCGGAGCCGCGCCAAACAACGCCCAGCCGTTCATCGACAATTCGTTTACGATCGGTGCATTCGCATATGCGGGCAGCGCCACACTTGGTCCGGATTCAATGTCCGCCGACAACAAGTTCACAATGGCCGGGGGGGACTTCAACGCGTTTTACGGGCGGTTCAATCTCTTCGGCGGCATC
>DASVIU010000532.1:0-6357 GCA_036386275.1 Bacteroidota bacterium
TATCAGATCCCATTTGCCGCCGGGGACGGGCTCTAGAATGTGTGCACGAGCATAGGCGCCTCCATACTGAAATGCCGCTTCAAACATCGGCTTTCGTAGGCGAGCGGCCTTTCCGGAGGCGGGAAGAACTTCAGCAAAGTCCACAATGCCTTTCGCCACTTCGATTCCATTAGGAAAGAGCTTCTTAGCGTACTCGCCAACAAGGTGGCCTTGCTCGAACCTGGCTATGGCAGCTGCATCAGGTTCAGGAATATCCTCTTTCTGGTTGTAGGCGTACCAGAGAAGCTTGTGGCATTGGAGGCCATTCATGAACTTCGATTTTGAAATCGTTGGCATTTGATGTCCTACCTTTATCTATGGAATTGACTGCACCACGAAACCGAGAACGCCTTTCATAAGAATCCCGCCGAAAGTATCCCAGAACTCCCCCATTTCAGTCGACGAGCCGAGAGCTTCTTCCTCATATGCCTTCATCAGGTGAGCAAGTCCCTTCTCTCGCCCTTCTTCCGATTCAACTTCATTCAATATACACCCGGGGGGCGGCATTTGTGGTATCATTCGGCTATACTTTGTTTTCTCCGTCTGTCGAATCCTCCTCCGGGTTGGTCGAAGCTCACTCATCTCACCGCGCAGGTGCGTCCATAGTCCCGGACCGGAGAGCCCCGCGATCGCACTCGCGGCTCTACTATATACTGGCTTGGGGAGCTACCACGACGGATCGCCATTACCAATTCCTTACGTTAGCCATTCACACTCTTTACCACTCAGGAAAAACCTTACCGATTCCTTGCATAAGCCTTTCACACTGTATACCAGCCAGAAAAAAACCTTACCAATTCCTTACATACAAATGCAGAAAATCGTATTTTAGAAGCGTGCCCGGGACCGACGATCTGCCATTCCGAATTGTTTTCGCCACTTTGTACAGCGACATTCACAGTAGATCAGACTACGAATCTGAGGGTTGGGGGTTCGACTCCCTCCGCGTGCACAGAAGCGATGATTCTACCGGCAGGTCTGTTAAAGGACATGCCGTTTTTTTGCCCCTGTTCGACTATCGGAAGGAGACATTGCGATGAACTATCGAGTTCTCGGCAGGACAGGCCTGCGCGTATCAGAGATCGGCTACGGAGCGTGGGGCATCGGCGGCCAGATGTGGCTGGGGGCCGTCGATACGGAATCGATGAAGGCGATGCATGAAGCTGCAGATCTCGGGCTCAACTTCATCGATACTGCTCTTGCGTACGGGGAAGGGCACAGCGAGACGCTCGTCGGCCGCTTCCTGAAGGAGCGGAAGGATCCGATCACCGTTGCAACAAAGATCCCTCCAAAAAACCGGATCTGGCCGGCGAAGCCGGGGACACCACTATCCGAAGCATTCCCCTATGACCACATCATCGCCTCAACAGAGAAGAGCCTCAGGAATCTCAACGTCGGGACCATTGACATACAACAGCTCCATGTGTGGAACGACGACTGGGCAGACCAGGACGAATGGAAGCGTGCGTTCGCAAAACTGAAGGAGCAGGGGAAGGTGCGTCATTTCGGGATCTCGATAAACGATCACCAGGCTTCCAACGGGGTTCTCGCAGCGGCAACGGGTCTTATCGACACATTCCAGGTGATATACAACATTTTCGATCAGACTCCCGAAGAGAAGCTCTTCCCGCTCTTCCGTGAGATGAACCTCGGGATTATCGCCCGTGTCCCGTTCGATGAGGGAGCGTTGACCGGAGCGATCACCCCCGGGACGACATTTCCACCGGGAGATTTCCGGAACAACTACTTCGCGGGGAAGAGGAAAGAAGAGGTGTTCCGCCGCACAGAGGGGCTCAAACGCCTGCTGGGAGCTGAGGCCGCGTCGCTGCCGGAGCTCGCGCTCAGGTTCTGTCTGCACCCGCCCGCCGTCTCGACAGTGATCCCGGGAATGAGGAATATCAGGAATGTCAGAGCCAATTGCAGCGTGTCGGATGGCCGGACGCTGAGTGACAGTCTGCTCGCGCGGCTCCGGGGACACGCATGGGAGAAGAACTTCTACGACTGATCAGAACGGAAAATCTGCACCAGGCTTTAACTGAGGTTCCGCCTTTTTCGATTCCGGTTTCTTTGCCGTAAGGTGCACAGGGTTCGACTCGACATAGATGGCTTTGTTCGGCGTGGAGGGGCACGGATGTTCACACGACCCGCACCCGATACAGAGATCTTCATTCAGCTCAGGCAAAAACAGTCCTTCGCTTTTGACCATGTGCACGGCCTTGGTCGGACAGTGCTCCGAACATGCGCCACACTCCGTCTTCTTCGTGATGACGATGCAATCGTCTTTCACGAACCTGGCCTTCCCGATCTGCACCAGCTTCTTCGCTTCCGGGAACATCGGAAGTATGGCTCCCGACGGGCAGACATTACCACACACGACGCAGTCATAGTTGCAGGTGCCGAGCGTGTAGTCCATCCGCGGCTGGAGGATTCCGCCCGGACCGTACTCGAGGAAGGCTGGGCTCAGGACCTGCGTGGGGCAGGCGTTGACGCAAAGGTGGCATGCAGTGCAGCGCGACGTGAAGCGCCCGGTGCCGCCGGATCCCGGAGGAGATATCGGAAGTTTGCTCCTTGACTTCCCCGTCGGAACTGGCAGAACCGCCCGGAGAGTATCCTTTCCCGGGATGACCATCAGTGCGGCACCCACACTCCCCCGCAGGAGAGTGCGCCTCCGGCGGTTCACTGGACGGATGGAGCTCTCCTGCGCCCCGGCACGGGATACCCTGTACCTGAGTCCGACGGTCGGGCAGGCGTCGAAGCAATTGAAGCAACCCACACAGGCGCTGAAGTCGACGCGCATATTCTCACTGTCGATGCACCCCGTCTTGCAGACCTTCTCGCAGAGCCCGCAGTCTTTGCATGCCGCCTTGTCGATCACGATCCTGAAGAGGGACACCCGACTCATGAGGCCGAGGAGCGCACCCGCCGGGCAGAGCGTGTTGCAGAAGAGCCTTCCGTGCATGTACGACATCGTGAAAAGCACGCCGGCGAATATCGACGTCAGGGCAAATGCAACGGGGGAGGGAATATGGAGCGGGACGGTGAAGAACATGTACACGTGGGCCGTGCCGAGGAGCGAAGCGGTCCCGTTGTTCAGGAGGAGAGCGACCGGGCGCAGAAGCGTCACAACCGTGCGGCCAAAATTGCTGAATGGCTCGAGGAGATTAAGGAGGAAAAAGCTTCCCCCCAACGCAAGGGCCGCCGTGAGCCCGAGGAGGCCGTAGTGGAGCAGATAGTTCTGGCGCCGGAAGAGGAACCTCCTCCGGCTGTTTCTCTTCCGGTTCAGACGGCTAAACAGGTCCTGCAGAGTTCCCAGCGGACATATCGTGGAGCAGTACACTCTGCCGAACAAGAGAGTCAGGAGAACCACCAGGGCCAGACCGGCAGCGCTCAGGGCGAGCCCGGAGAAGAGCTTCACGACGCCGGGAACGAACTGCACCGAGGTGAACAGAGTCACCGCCGCCGGGGGAACGATCCCCGTCAGGTCGATAAATATAAAAAGGGCGGGAAGAAACAGGAGGAGAGACGTGACAACCCGAATTGTCCTGAGGTGTCGGAGAGCCATCGCTACAGTGCGATTCTCTTGATATTCAGGTTTTCCAGGTCCTTCCTCCCGACCTTCTGTGCCGCAGCGATCTTGATATAGCCGATGTCATCCGGGTTGACGCCGAAGAGTTTCGCCGCGGCCGCGTCGGCGGCCACGATATCAGTCGTCACGATCTGCGTCTTCAGGGAGACCACGTCATCAAGGGAGACCCCCCGGGGGCCGTTTTGTTTCAGAATCAGGTAGGCATCAACCACCGTCAGGTCGGGCTTCCTGTATCCTGCGAAATCGGCGATACACTGGTGGAGGTCATTCCGGTGCCAGTACCCCCTGTCCCAGACGATCCCCATGTGGTTCTTCATCCCCGCGGTGAGCTGGGATGAGGAGTGATGTTTTAACACGGGTACATTGATGAATACGTCCGATTCCAGTATCAGCTCGTGTACGTGAGCCTCCTTGAGGACCTTCCCGCCGGAAACGGTGACCGGGTGGTAGGAGCCCTCAGAGTGGCCGGGTGCCACCGTTGCTCCCGCATCCTTCGCCGCTCGTTCGATGCCGCTGTTTTTGTACGACCGCCGCCAATCATCACACGTGTGATCAAAGACATACACCTCTTTTGCGCCGGCGTCGAGACAATGACGGATGATCCTGGCAACAAGCTTTGGGTTGGTATTGCCGGCGCGTTCGGGAGTGACATCCCACCCGATATTCGGCTTGATGACCACTTTCTGGCCTTTCCGGACGAAGGAGGTCATTCCCCCGAGTGCACCGATGGCAACGTCGAACATCGCATCGGGCTCGCCGCCTTTGACTGCGACAAGGTCGTACGGGAGCGGAGGCACCGCGGCGAAGAGGCGGGAAAACCGACCGGAAGCCGCCGCTGTACCCGCCAGAACGGTCGCCCCGACGGTCTGCTTCACAAACGTTCTTCGATCCATGCGTTTCTCCTCCGTTTCACTTTTGCGGCAGCGGAACGTCAGCCCATCAGAAGAACTTCAAGTACACGAACAGCGCGAGCGCCGCGCACAGGACGATGACGATGACAGCAATAACGATCTTCTTGATCACCCTGAGGAGGAGCCAGGCGGCGATAACGGCGGCGGCAACGAGAGCAAACCCCTGGAGCCTGAGCACCGGTCAATCCTCCTCTTCTCTGTTCAGCTATTCACAACAAAGCCCACAGGGCAATTGCATTGTCGCGCCCGTGGGCTTTCAAATAACGGCTACACTGATACAATGAGGCGATTTCCCGGAAGAAAATCAACAGGAAACGTGCGCCGCTTGCCGCCGGCTGTCATTCCGAAGTCAGGCCGGGATCAGAAATTCCTGGAGGACGCCGTTGTAAAAGCCGGGATTGGCAGCATGCATGGCATGCCCCGCCCCGGGGATGAGGACCCGGTATGTATCCGGGAGAAGGCGTTCCAGCTCATCGGTAATCAAGGAGAACATCCGGGGGCTTCTCTGGCCGTTCAGAAGGAGTACGGGGACAAGCGCCGAATGGATCTGATCATCCGGGATCGAAGGCATGTATTCGTTGGGACCGGCAAGGAGTTCGAGCCGGAGGGTCCCGGCCGATTCCATGAGTCTCTCGCGAGAAGGGGCGGAAATCAGATCGAATGCCCCCCTCCGTCCGGAGACGCCGTCGAAGAATTTTCTCACACCGAGCGTGTCGTCTCCTCCGGCGAACGCCACACGCGCGGGAGAGAGGGCGTTCGCTTCGAATTCCTCCAGCGCGGTCTCTCCCTCATGCGTCTTCTTCAGGAGCGGGAGCATGGGTGGTTCGCCGAGCACAAGCCGCTGAATGAACCCGGGATGGCGGATCGCGCAGCAGAGCGCCACATACCCACCGTACGATGACCCGATGACGGTCGCAGGCGAGATGCCAAGCGCCTCTATCATCTCGGCAAGGTCTGCCGCGTGGACGGAAAGCGAATAGGAGTCTTCCGACTGGTGGACCGGGTTCGGCGGGTGAAACCTCCGGCTGTACGCGATAACTCGAAAAGACTGTGAGAAAAATTCGAACTGCGCGGGAAAATCTGTCATTGAGCCGAGCGTCCCATGAACGAAGATCAGCGGCTCCCCCCTCCCCTGTTCGATGTATGCAAGCCTTGTGTCGCGGAGAGGGATCGTGTTCATGGCGGACCTGGAGAGTTCGGCCCCCGCTCCGGCTTTTCTTCCGGTTCGGGAAGCTTCACAGGGGGAGGAGCGTAACCGACCACCGAACCTGCCCGGACGCGGGCCATATAGGGAGAGAGAGTCGTTCCCGGGAGCGTGCGGACATTGTCTTCTATCCTGATCGGCCCGATCCCTGTGCCGGCACCGATCGTGCAGTGAGAACCGATTTCCACAAGCCCGTAACGGAATTTTCCGCACCCCTCATACGCGTGGACGGTAACCCTCGTGTACGCGCCCAGAAGCGTATTGTCGCCAATGAATATCAGCTCGGGCCTGAAATGGTCGAGCCAGGCGAGCTGCATGATCTCGACATTTCTGCCAATGTGTGCCCCCATCCAGCGGTACCATGTGTTCTTGAAGGGGGTCCCTTTCATCACGAACGAGACCGCGACCTGAAACTGGACGAGAATCCGCCGCCAGGTCGGAAGATTGATGAGGCGCCAGTTGACGGCATTGGACTCCTCCGGGGATCCCAGTCCCGAGAACGTGTAGTGGCGCTGGACCGGCGTCAAATAGGCGTCCATCCTTTTCGCTCCGTCCGGCGTCCGGGGATCAAGCGTCGCTATATCGACCCCCTTGCCGTTCGCCGTCTTGCTTATGGA
>DASVIU010000533.1:0-1924 GCA_036386275.1 Bacteroidota bacterium
TACGTGATGGAGCGCTGTGCGCTCGCCCTCTACAGGACGAGAATCCCCTTCATGGTCGTCTCCCGGAGCACCGAACAGGAGTTCCTTGCCAGCGGCTTTTCCGCCGGGCGGCTCGCCGTGATCCATAACTGCGTCGATCACCGCAGGTACAGTGTCGGGGACGGGAAGAAGAATGCCGGGCCCCTTGCCGTGTATTTCGGACGGTTGAAGAAGTACAAGAGCGTCGATCACTTCCTGCGTGCGCTCCCCGCCGTCATCGCCCGGTTTCCGGATCTGAAGGCGGTAGTCGCGGGGGACGGGGATGACCTGGGACGGCTCCGGGAAGTGGCGCGGGAGCTCGGGATACAGGAGGCGGTCGAATTCACGGGGTACATCACCGAGGAGCAGAAGGTCGACCTGCTGCGAAGTGCCTGGTTTACCGTGACGACGTCGTTGAAGGAGGGATGGGGACTCACGGTCATTGAGTCGAATGCGTGCGGGACGCCGTCGATTGCCGCGGACGTCCCCGGACTCAGGGATGCCGTCAGGGAGGGAGAGACGGGGCTTCTCTATCCGCACGGGGACATCGGAGCTCTGAGCGCCCGCATGCTCCGGCTCCTGGAGGACGGGGCGCTCCGGCGGGATCTCGGGGAAGGGGCCGTCAGGTGGGCCCGGACGTTCGACTGGGAGGACGCGGCCGAAAAGACTCTTGCGTTTCTCTCCGGCGTCACCTCATAAAGAAGTCATTTCATAAGACGCTTGATAAGCTGGATCTGCCCCGCATGGTAAAGATCGTGTGCTGCAATTCCGCGGACCAGCGTTTCGCGCGTGACGCGTCCCCCGCCGGGACGGCGGCGGAAGTCGCCCGGCGAAATTGACAAAATCACGCCGCGCAGGAGACTGTGCTGGGACTCCAGCAGAGTGATGTCGTCGGCCCAGGAAGTCCCCGGCTCCCGCGAAGGGCGGACGAACCAGTTGCTCCCTTTCAGGTGAAAGGAACCCCGTTTTTCTCCCCGCAGCCTCCTTCTGACGGCGTACTTCCAGTACGCCGCATGTATCACGATCTCCCGGATACTGTGCCTTCCACGGCCGGGTCTCCATGAGGCTTCCCGGGGGCTCAGTCCCCGGATGCTGCCGCGCAGGTTCGGTCCGTGCCAGGATCTGCCGCTGTACGCCTCGTCGATCATCAGGAGCATCTGCCGCATTTCGCCGTTCACGATCCCCTCCGAGTTGTTTTACCATTGTCCCGGAACATCAGTTCAGGAACTCCCAGGATATGCCGAACCTGATCGCCCTTTCCCCCCCGGGATAATACGGCGTGCCGTAGTAGCGGATCCCGGCCAGGTTTTCCCAGATGAAATGAATGTACGCATCGCCGATATGTCCGATAAGGAAGAAATCGGCGCTCGCGCTTGTTCCCAGCGGGGTTCCGGTGTTGGCAACATACGCGATCATCTCCGGATTGAACACGAATCCTGCGTACGGGAGTGAAAACCGTCCCTTGAATCCGGTCTTCAGTTCCAGTTTGTCGTTCACAACCTTACGCCGGAAGAACAGCCCGCCGTTCCCGGAGAGCTTCGGGAACGCCTGGAGCGTCGCGCCGCCGGATTTCTGGAGAATGTACTCCATGTTCCCCTCGAGAGAGAATGACCAGAAGCGGATGTCGAGATGTGCAGTGATTCCGCTTGTCTGTATCGAGGGGCCGTTCGCGATAACTGCGCCCGGGAAGGGACTCGCGGTCCCGCTATACGGACTGAATGTGATCGGGTCGGTCACAGTCCTGTGGAACAGTGACAGCCGGACCGTCCCGGTCTCCGCAGTCCCAAATGTCGCTCCGGCTTCCGCGAGAGTATGGTGCTCGGCGACGGTCGCCCCGGCGCGCACCACCGTGGAATCGCTCCAGAAGAGCTCCTGGTAATTCGGCACGCGCCACGACTGGCTCAGT
>DASVIU010000534.1:0-2827 GCA_036386275.1 Bacteroidota bacterium
GTGAGATCCGATCGTTCATTACCATAGGAGAGCGCATGCAGACTCCCGCGGGTGCCAAACGTCCGGCTGCCGAGCGTGAAGCGATCATGCAGGTGAAGCTGGCACGGAAAGAATCGATCGAGAACGTCGACGAGATGAGCAACGAGTACTTCGATCTGTTGACCAACCTCATGACGCAGCAGGCCGACTCGGAACTCGCGGGGGGATTCGGCTACGTCCCGTGGATCATGAAAGCGCCGACCACCGAGGAGAAACTCGTCGTCTCGCAGATCGTAAGGGACGAGGTGCGGCACGGCCGTGCCATGTACCGCCTCCTGGAAGATATCGGCGTCCCGGTTGACGACTATGTCGAGCAATTCGACTTTACATACAGGGTCGAAGGACAGACCGACCTGGGCGCGACCCGCGCGGGGACGGACAAGCGGGTCAATATCTTCTACTACCCGATCGACTCCTGGGCGGACTTCGTGATGTTCAACTTCCTCATGGACCGGGGGGCGGGACACCAGCTCGAGGACGTCAAGCATTCCTCCTACGGCCCCTGGCGGCGCGAAATCGACCGCATATTCAAGGAAGAGCAGACACACGTCGCGCACGGCGACTACTGGGTGAAACGGCTCGCCCTTGGGGGAGAGACAAGGGGAGTGATCCAGGAATCGCTCGAGCGCTGGTGGCCCCGCGTTATGGCGATATTTGGAAGGCCCGGATCGAAAAAGAATGCGCGCTACCGCGCGCTGTCTCTCAAGCTGAGAGACAATCACCAGGTGCGGCTGGATTTCGAAAAGGAAGTCCGCGGGAAGGCCGAACAATGGGGGCTGGTGATCCCCGGCTGGACGCCGGACTGGAAACAGATTCCCGACGACGCAGTGATCTCCGGTTAGCTTCCGCATGAAAAGAACCGTCGGTATCATCGGCGCCGGTACGATGGGGGGCGGGATCGCCCAGGTTGCCGCGCTGGCAGGTTTCGACGTTCTCCTCTATGACACTTCCGCCGACGCGCTCAAGGCCTCCATGGAGCGGATCAAGGGGGACCTGCGCACGTCGATGCAGAAGGGAGCGGCGACCCCCTCCGACGCAACGGGCGCCCTGGCCCGCATCCGCCCCCGGCGCACGTTCGACGACATGGGAGCCGCCGACGTGGTGATCGAGGCGGCGCCGGAAAACCTGGAGGTCAAGAAGGAGATATTCCGCGCACTCGACCAGATCGTCGCTCCCCAGACCGTGCTGGCCACCAACACATCCTCTCTCTCCATCACATCGATCGGCTCGCTCACAAAGACGCCGGAATCGGTTGTCGGGATGCATTTCTTCAATCCCCCCACCCGGATGAAACTCGTCGAGATCGTCAGGGGGAGCCAGACGTCCGAACAGACGGTGCGCACGGTGCATGAAATGGCGCTCGCGATGGGGAAGACCCCCGTATTCTGCAGGGACACCCCGGGCTTCATCGTCAACCGGGTCGCGCGGCCGTTTTACGGGGAAGCGCTCCGCGTCCTCGGTGAGGGGACAGCGACGGCGGAAGAAATCGACCGGATCGTCAGGCTCTCCGGCGGGTTCAGGATGGGACCATTTGAGCTCATGGACCTAATCGGGATCGACATAAATTACGCCGTGACGAAATCTGTCTACGAGCAATTTTTTCACGAGCCCCGCTTCCGCCCCCACCCGATTCAGCGGCGCATGGTGGAAGCCGGAACGCTCGGCCGCAAGACCGGTCAGGGATTTTACAGGTATGAATAGCCGCCGGGGTACAGAGGCGAAACAGCGCGTCTTCATCGCGGGAGAGTCACCGCTCGTGGAAGAATATGCCTCGGCGTGCGTCAGCGCCGGGATGGAGGTGGCGGTCAGTTTCAATGCGGGGAGCGGACGAAGGCTCCCCCCGGGAGCGGTACGGAGAGCGCGCGGGGGGACGAAGGACACTCTGGGAATCGAACTGACGAACACGTCGCGCGAGACCAAGCGAAAGAACCTTGCTGCAATGGACCGTTCGCTCCCGCCCGGTACGCCGATACTGTCGGCGTCCGCCGCAACCACGGTTGCGGAGCAGTCGGCATGGGTCCGGACCCCGGAACGGCTCATCGGGATAGCGGCCCTTCCCTCCCTGCTGCACGGCACGCTTGTCGAGATAGCCCCGTCCCTCACGGCCGGGCGGCAGACAATCGAGGCGTCGCAGAGGTTTTTCAGGGAACTGGGGAAGGAGACTTCCGTCGTCCAGGATTCTCCCGGCATGGTGCTCCCGCGCATACTCTGTATGCTTGTCAATGAAGCTTCGTTCGCCCTCGGCGAGCGGATAGCCCGGCGGGGAGATATCGACACCGCGATGACGCTGGGGACGAATTATCCGTTCGGCCCTTTTGAATGGGGGAAGAAGATCGGCTTTGAACAGGTCCGCGCGGTTCTCGAGGGATTGCGCCGCGAATTCGGAGAGGAGCGCTACCGCACGGCCCCGCTCCTGTCAAGGGGGATCCCGGAGGATACGGCCACACGATCAGCCGGCGCCCCGCCCCTGCACTCTCAACAACAACGAGGCAATCGACCGTGACAACACAACGTGGTATGATGACCCTGGCCCTGGCCATCCTGATCGGCGCCTCCGCAGGAGCTCAACTGAAGCCTGCGGCGAAACTCGTCGTTCTTGAAGGGACGCAATTCGACTTCGGGAAGATATACCGCGGGTCCGTCATGGAACGGCAACTCACGCTGAAAAACGCCGGGACAGACACACTCGTCATGGGGAACATCGGTGTCTCTTGCGGCTGTACCGGTGCCATGGTCACGACCGAGCGGATCCCTCCCGGGGGGACCGGGTCCGTCAGGATCACGTTCA
>DASVIU010000535.1:0-1623 GCA_036386275.1 Bacteroidota bacterium
TCGGACAGAAGGTCGCCACTCTTCTTGACGAGATGCGGGACCCGGGATCGTACACCGTCAGCTTCGACGGCAAGGGGCTGTCCTCAGGCGTATATTTCTATCGTCTGACGGCCGGTAATCAGGTGATGTCGAAGAAAATGATGCTGCTGAAATGAGCGCCAAGGTAAACTGATCCTGTTCTTGTCGGGTGCGGAGGGTGAGGGAAAACCTCATGTCCGGTGCGACGAGGGTTCAAGAGGCAATAGAGTGATGGTCTGCTTGAGCGGGACACTCGCCCGAAAGGGGAGAAACGGCCAGAGGACTCACACGACCTGTACACCATTACACTTTTGTCCTACTCTACAATTCTGTAGATTTGATGAAGTCGGGGAGGTGCCGGCACGCACGATGCCTGCGCCTCCCGTGAATGTATACCGGAGAATTGACTGAAGATGGAAAAGAATCTGTCGTTCCAACATATGGCGGGGAGGGTGTGCGTGATCACCGGCGGGGGCGGCGTTATCGGGAGTGCGCTTGCCTTCGGATTTGCCTCCGTCGGCGTCCGCATGGTGATCGTAGACCTCATCAGGACCAACGCGGAAGGCCTCGCCGAATCCCTCCGCCGCGAATTCGGCGTCGACGCACTCGGGGTCGAAGGCAATGTGCTCGATAAGGGCTCTATGGAGCATGCCCTTGAGGAGATTGCTGCGCGGTTTGGCGGAATCAACATGCTGGTGAATTGTGCAGGCGGCAATTCTCCTTCTGCAACCACGAAGGAAGAGTATGTCGTAAAGGAAAATGTGTCACACCTCGAGGACACATTCTACGGTCTCGATGTGGAAGGGTTTCGGAAGGTATTTGACCTGAACTTTCTCGGGACGATTATCCCCACAATGGTCTTCACGCGGGGCATGGTGGCGAATATGGATGGGGCGGTGCTGAACATCTCCTCGATGAATGCGTTCCGCCCGTTGACAAAGATCCCCGCGTATTCTGCCGCAAAAGCTTCGATTAACAATTTTACCGAGTGGCTTGCCGTGCACCTGGCAAAGGTGAACATCCGCGTGAATGGGATCGCCCCGGGATTTTTCCTGACCAACCAGAACCGGTTTCTCCTGGTCGACGAGAAGACCGGCATGATGACGGAACGCGGGAAGAAGATTCTTTCGGGAACGCCCATGGGGACCTTTGGCGCTCCCGCAGACCTGCAGGGAGCTGCCCTGTTCCTCATGTCCGACATGGCGAAGTTCATCACGGGGGTCACGATCCCCGTCGACGGCGGATTCAACGCTTTTTCGGGAGTGTGAGACGTGCTCTATTATAGTCGCGGGTCGGTTCAGGACATCCTTTCATTTGCCGATTTGCGCTCGGGGTTGCATAAAACCCTCGGGTTGCTCGGCGAAAAGAAAAAGGTCCTCATCGTACCGCCTGATATTACCCGGGTACACTCACAAGCGGGTCCGCTGACACGGTTCGCTGTGCAGTATTACGGTTCGCAGGTGACGGATATCCTGCCTGCCATCGGCACACACGATCCGATGACAGATGGTGAGATCGCGACGATGTACGGAGACCTGCCGCGCTCACTGTTCAGGAAACATGATTTCCGGCACGCCCTTGCGACGCTTGGCGAAGTCCCTGCCG
>DASVIU010000536.1:0-7626 GCA_036386275.1 Bacteroidota bacterium
TCGAGTCATGCGTGACCACATCCCCGCGATCGGAGGAGAAGTAGAGCTTCTTCCCGTCGGGGGACCAAGCCGGACGTTCGTCACTGTAAATGTCATCCGTCAGGTTGACAAGCTTCCTGGTCTTGAGGTTGTACACAAAGATATCGGACTGGCTCGTCGTGTTTCCGACAAATGCAATCGCGTCCCCCTTCGGGGACCAGTCGACCGAGAATATCCCCGCAAGTGCGAACGACAGCTGCTCCTGGTCGCCGCTTGCAACGTCGATCAGGAATATCGCATCCTGATTTCCGGCTTTGCTGGCGATCGCGATCCGCTTGCCGTCGGGCGACCAGCTGATCCCCGGGGTGAGAAGGTGCAGCTCTTCGAAGTTGTTCGTCGTCTGCCCGTTCACGAGCTTCTGGATGATGCTCCCGTCCGTGGCGTTCATGATGAAGACGTCGAAATACTCGTTCCGGTTCGAGATGAACGCGACCTTGTCCCCCTGGGGGGAGATGGAGGGGCTGGTATTGTAGAACGATCCGTCTTTGCGCGTGTCCGTCAGACGCCGGGCGTAATCTGCGGGCTCTTCACGTTTGGCGATGTCAGGCCAGTAGATGACCTTCATCTCTTTCTGCCACCTCTCGTTCAGCTCCTCCAGCGTGAGCCCCAGCGATCCCCGGAATCCGCCTTCCACGCTCCGCGTGCTCTTGATCCGGTTCAGGATCTCCCCCACCTTCTGGTCCCCGTATTTTCCCGCGATGTACCACCAGAGCGACTGTCCTCCGCGGTAGGCGAAATACCCGTAGAGCTGGTTGATGGGAGGAAGGTATTCATGCACCGTGGCGTCGCGGAGGAACATGTCGGAATCGGTGTCCCATTTCAGCGCTTCGTACTCCGCAAGCCCCTCGTTGAACCAGAGGGGGAGCTGGAGCGTGATGTTGTTCGAAATAATCGACTGGATGGATCCGCCGTAGAACATGTCGTTGATGACGGCATGCGACAGTTCGTGATGGATGACGTGACGGAACTTGCTGTACTCCCCCTCGAAGGGGAGGATGACGCGGTTCTTGAAAAGCTCCGTGACGCCGCCGATCCCCTCTTCCAGGTATTCGCTCACGACATTCGTCTGCTGAAAATCGTTGTGCGAGTTGTACACGATGATGGGGACGCGGTTCACGAGCTGGTAGCGGAACGACTTGCTGAGCGACGCGTAGGCGGACTCGGCGGCAGTGGCGGTGAATTCCGCCAGGTACTGTCCCCCGTCGGCGAAGTAAATATCGAAATGGTCTGTCTGTATATAGGACCAGTGGAATCGCGTGTACTGCACTTTGTTCTTCCCGAACTCCTCGTCCTGAGCGCGGGAGGCCCCGGATGCACATACACACAGTATAAGGGCCGCCGCCCAGCGTACAACGCCCCGATCGAACCGTTTCATGCTCCCCTCACTTGATGAATGTCCCCGCGCCGCCAGAATTGAAGCCGCGGATCCTCCGCTTTTCAATGTAAGAAAAATCCCGAGGATGAAGCAAACAGCCGCAGATCCCCTATATTATACACGCGGCATCCGGTAATGGTTTAACACTTCCACCCCCGAAAAGGCTCCATGAGGGGATGCCTTTACGGTACAATCGAGAAATCAATCTTTCGCGTTTCGGCGTTGACGGAGAGGACCTGGACACGGAGGGGGTCCCCCAGCCGGTACACCTTGCCGCGTGAACGGCCGCGGAGCGAATAGTGCTTTTCGTCAAACACGTAATAGTCGTCCGAGAGCTCCCGGACCGGGATCATCCCCTCGACAAGAAGGTCGTTGATTTCGACAAAAAGGCCGAAATTCGTAACCCCGGTGATAACGCCGGCAAACTCGTCCCCCACGTGGCGCTTCATGTATTCGACCTGCATCACCTTCACCGATGCCCTTTCCGCATCGTTGGCACGCCTCTCCCTTTCTGAGGACTGGCGGGCGATGTCCGGGAGCACTTTCCGGATCTCCTCGAGACGCGCCCCGGTGACTCCCTTCCCGTACTCTTCCAGCAGGCGGTGGACGACGAGGTCGGGATATCGCCTGATCGGGGATGTGAAGTGGGTGTAGTGCGTGAATGCCAGACCGTAGTGGCCGATGTTCTTCGTCGCATACACTGCTTTGGCCATGCAGCGGAGCGCAACCTCGTTGATGACGTTCTCCACTTCAGAGCCTTCCACCTTGTCGAGCAGCTTCTGCAGCTCGCGGGAGGGGACACCGTTCTTCGCCTCCAGCGAGTACCCGAACTGCTTGACAAAGCCGGCGAGCTCCTGAAGCTTCACCGGGTCGGGGAGGTCATGGACCCGGTACAGGAAGGGCTTCACCTCCGTCTCCTTTTTCTGCGCGCCGATGTGCCGGGCGACCGTCTGATTGGCCAGCAGCATGCACTCTTCGATGAGCCGGTGCGCGTCCAGGCGGATTTTCTTGACGATGCGCGACGGGAGCCCTTCCGCGTCGAACTGGAACTTTGCTTCGCCCGTGTCGAAATCGAGGCTTCCGTTTTTCCTTCGTCGTTTCAACAGCACGCGGGAAAGATTGAACAGGGGGAGAATGATCTCCGCATGGTCCCCCTTCCCCGCATCGATCACCTTCTGGACTTCTTCGTAACTGAACCGGCGGGCGCTGTGTATGACGCTCTTGCCTATTGAATATCGCTCGACGGCACCGTCCGGGGCAATGTCCATGAAGACGCTGTACGTCAGCCGGTCCACGTCCGCCCTCAGGCTGCAGAGGTCGTTCGAGAGCCGCTCCGGAAGCATCGGGACGACTTCATTGACCATGTAGACGCTGGTCCCCCGCGCGTACGCTTCGCCGTCGAGCGCTGTCCCCGGACGCACGTAGTGGCTGACGTCGGCAATGTGGACGCCCAGCCGCGCACTCCCGCCGGGGAGCGGCTCGTACGACACCGCATCGTCAAAATCCTTCGCGTCCTCCGGGTCGATAGTGACGCAAGTGATGCGGCGGCAGTCGATCCGGCGGCGTATCTCTTCTCCGGTGATGGACGTACCGAGCGCGGTGGCTTCCTTTTCAACCGCCGGCGGAAAGTGCGCAGGAAGACCGAAAGTGCGCGCGACGCTCAGCACCTCCACACGCGCATCACCGGCCGTGCCCAGTATCTCCGTGATCTGCCCCTCCGGGTTCAGTTGCTCGTCGGTCCAGTCGAGGAGACGGACGACGACCTTGTCGCCGGGCTTTGCCCCGAGCGAGTCCTCGCGCGCGACATAGATATCGCGCGCAATCCGTTCGTCATCGGGGACGACAAAAAACGACGACCTCCCCGCTTCCAGTCGGCCGGTGACGGTCGAGATCTTCCGCTCGAGTATGGCGACCACTTCCCCTTCGGCCCTGTCATCCTCACGGCCCTTCCCGCGGCCAGCGCGGCCGGCGAACTGGACTACTTCCACGACATCGCTGTGGAGCGCCGTGTGGAGATATTTCGGGGCGATGTAGATCTCCTCGTCTGTCCCTTCGATCGCGACAAACCCGAACCCGCGGCGCGTCATGAAGAGCGTCCCCCGGATGCGGCTTGTCGCCTTCCCGGGACTTCCGCGTTTTTCTTTCCGGCGATTGTAGGTGAACTTTCCCCGCTCATCGGCCGTGACGATCCCTTTCCGTTCGAGTTCGTCCATCATGTCACGCAGGGAGCGGAACTCATCCTTCCCCCTGACCTTGATGTGACTGGCGAGGTCCTTGACCGTGACCGCAGCGGTGTGCGATGTGAGGTACGCGAGTACCCGTTGCTTGATCTGTGCGATGTGCGTCTCCTGTTAGAATGAAAAACGGTAAAAGAGCCTGGCGGAATTGATCCGCTTGAGGTCATTGGTGATGCCAAAGACGCCCGGCTCGACGCGACGCTCGAGCTCGAACATGAGATTACGAAGGGAAGGATTGTCGAATATCGTGCCGAACGAGTAGAGGATGCTGACGTTTGCATTCGCAAGGGGGTCGTTGAGGATTGTCCCCCCGTACCGCCAGTAACCGTTCCATGCCGTGCCGCTCAGGCGGAGCTCGGTGGCTTCCTTACTGGCGACGTTCAGTTCGACGTTGACGTCGACCCCCGTCTGTTGTTTGAGGAATCCGGAAAGTTTTTCCGTAAGCGCGGAGGACGCACCGGTGAGCGTGGTGGTCAGGGCCATCGACTGGGCCTGGGTGGTGAGGTCGCTCCTCTGGTTATTATTCAGAGGGAAGTTCCCCGCGAGGATGAACGAGATACAGTCGGACTGCAGGTCGTGCGATGTCGTCCCGCTGTAGGTGTAATAGTCGGCATCGTTGATCGTCATCCCAAATTCGACCCTGGGTGCATTCCGTGTCCCGCTGATCCTGAGCGTGACGATGACTTTTTCCGAGCGGCTTCCCCCGGAAGCCGCCGATGTATCCGGTAGAGACCGTGTCCCCTGATATGTCGCGTTGATATTCAGCTCGGGATTCAGGAAATCCCCCGTGTAGCGTATGCTGCCGGTCGCGTCGAACCGCTTGAAGAAGTAGTAGTACGCGCGGGTGATGGTCAGGTCTCCCGTCCACCTCTTTCCGTCCCCCGTGATCGTGAACCTCCCGTCGAGTGCAGCCACGAGCTCTTCGCTCGTCACGGGATTGAATATCATGCGGATTTCTGTGTTCCCGCCGCTCGCGTCGATATCGAGATCGTAGTTCAGGCCGTCCATGAACGATTTGGATTTCTTCTCTCCGGTCGCCGCAGAGGCGGTGCTCCCCGGGGTGTCGGCGAAATATCTTGCCAGGGCCGAGCGCTCGGGCTTCCGTGTCAGCCTGAGCGTGTCATTCACAAACACGAGCCGGACGGATTCCGGGGATTCTTCCACGGCGTTCGATTGCGTGGGGGGGAAGATCAGCGTGGAATTCCCGATGCTGAGCGAACCCTTCAGGAGGGAGTTCTCGATTTCGCCCGTGAATTGAAGAGGCCCCGGGCCGATCTCGACGAAGAGGTCGCCGTAGACTCCGAGCGAAGATTTCTCCGTGGTCTCCTTGACGACGAGGAGCCGGCCTGCGGCTGTCAGGTTGAAGTCGCCGGGACGAAGATCGCGGAGAGAGAGATCACCGCCCAGGCGCAGCACCCCTTCCCTCCCCGCACGCACGTCCTCGGGGACGTTCTTTACCGTGCACTCGAGGACACTGATCCGTTCCCCCCCGGGCCTGAATGTCCCCTCGAGCGTGTACCGGATGTTGTTCGGCAGAAACAGGAACGAGCAGTTCGAGAGCCCCAGCGTGCCGGAGTATGTCGGATGATTCAGCGCCCCGGTCAGCATGAGGTCACACGTCATCAGTCCGGACAGGTCTTTGAACGTATGGAGCAGGGGCTCCAGAATGTTAATCTGGACTCCGTGGGAGAGGACGTGGAGGTCCATTTCCCTCCCCGCGGTGTCTTCTTCCGATTTTTCAAGACGAAGGTCCACAGGGAGTGTCCCGTCGATCGTCATGATCGGGGGGGTCTCCGCCGGCTTTCCCGGTTCGACAACCCGCACGTGCCCATCGATGGACCTTTCCCGGTACCTGAGGTCAGCCATGAGCCGGCCGAAGGGGAGAGAGCGAAACGTGACGCTGTCGGCCTCAACAGTCGCGGTCATCTCGGGATCCGAGAGCGTCCCCGACCCCTTCGCGCTCAACCGGGCCGTTCCTGAGAACGTCTTCACTTCTCCCGGGGCTTCCTCTCCCCCGAGGAGATGTTTCAGTCCTTCAAGATCCAGGTTCTTTCCTTCGACAGAGGCACCGAACGTGCGGCCCTGGCCGAGGTTCAGATCCACTGCGACGGACTGCGAATCGCGCCGGAGGACAAGTCCGGTAAGCCCCGCGCCGACGTGGTTTACGCGCAATGACGCCCCCGAATCGGCACGCCAGCGGAAATCGCGGTACGCGATATCGAGCGTCGCGGGACTGACGCTGAAACTGCTTTCGTCCACATGCGCGCTGCCGGTCGAACCCATTCGGTAGACATCATTAAAGATCGCACGCGCAGCATACGAAGCCCGTTCGTTTCCGTACGCGACTGTGACGTTCAAGCTGTCGAGAGTGTTCCTGTTGACATGGACTTTGCCGGCGCTCGCTTCGAGATGCACCGATGCCCCCTTGAGCGGGGATTCGGGCCCGAGCGAACTCACTTCAAGCCGGGCCCTGCCGTCCTCGATCAATACCCCGGAATCCGCCCTGCCGTAGTAGAAATCCTCCAGTGCCGCCTCCGAGGTGAGCGTCAGGCCGTTGTACCCGCCGCGGACAGTCCCGGTGAGCAGCCCCGTGCCGTCGAAGCTCGTGCTGCCGGCGGCCGCCGAAAGGGGCTCGAGGTCCTTCACATGAAGAACGTAGTGCGCATCGAGATGCCGGGGCTCCAGGATGAGACGCCGGGCGCTTGCGGCCAGGGCGGCGGGGTCGAACCCGGCCTGAAACGAAGGATAGATGAGGGCGATCCTGCCGGCAATCGCGCCACGAAGGTTGGCGGCCTCGAACCTGACCAGATTCGCCATGTACTTCAGGTCGAATGCGCCCGTCAGCGTCAGATCCGCGATGTTGGATTCCAACTGGAGGCGTTTGTTCGTCGAGTCCTTCTGATCCAGCGTCAAGTGGACGACCCCCTGATCCAGCGTGTAATCGCGGTAGCGCGAAGACGAGAGATCGACAGTTACGTCGCCGTTGACAGTCCCCCACGACAGTCCCGACCCCCGGGCCCTGAGCTTCATCGTGATGTCGCTGTTGTAACTGGTGTCGCGAAGTATGTTCTCGAGATTGAGGGACGACACGTCCCCTTCGAGATGGAACGCCGGGTCCTTTCCCGGTGCCTGCTGCAAACCCCCGGTCAGTCCGGCCCGCATGTCGCCGAGGGAGACCTTCATGGTCCCGTTCATGATGCCGCCGGCACCCTGGAGCGATACCCGGGTTTCTGTGAGCGGGAGTCCGCGAAATGAAGAGGTGTCTATCGCAAGACTCATCGTGGAGGCCAGACCACGGACAGTGACGCCTTTCCCCCGGACCACGAGCGTCCCGTTCAGGCTGCTCTCGAGCCTCTCATCGGCCAGCGCCCTCCCGAGATCCAGTTTCCTGAAAAGGATTGTCCCGTCATATCCCAGGACTGACGGACCGCCGACCGTCAACCTGAGCCCGGAGGACTGGATCTTTCCGGCGGATGTTTCCACGAGGAACTTCGTCCTGAAGTCGGCCGGCGTCCCCTCATATTCCAGATTCAACGTTGTTGTCCCGAGCGGGGAGAAATCGGGGAGATCAAGACCGGGAAGGAGCGCCTGCACATCCGTCCCTTTGACCGTGCTCTCTGTGACCTTCACATTGAGCGCGACACGTCCCGGATCGTGGAGGTTGGTGATACTCCCTTTGAGGAACAGCGAGGAGGCGCCGAAACGCAGGTCAAGCTTCCTCACCGCCAGATCCCCGAACGGCCCGGAGGCCTGCAGCGTGATCTCCGGACGCCCCGAAAGAAATTCCAGGGGATCGAGGAACGATTTGAGCTCGTCGAGGTCTATCGGGCGGGCCCGGAATGAAAGCTCGACGGGCGCCGACTTCAGATTTCGCAGGACTATCCCCCCCAGGATGTCGATGTCTTTGACCGACGCGTCAAGAGAGAGGTTCGTCTTGGCCGTGATGATGCGCATGCTGTCCACCCGTGCCTCCCC
>DASVIU010000537.1:0-7040 GCA_036386275.1 Bacteroidota bacterium
CACCTCGAATCTCCGGTCGGCGCTCACGACATTGCACCAGGAACAGAACAATTTTCTTTACCAGGGGACAGATGAATCGGAACTGACAAACAGCGGCGCCATACCAGGCAAGGGGTGGGTGTGGGAATTCTACTATCCCACGAACCAGTTTACGCACACATTCACCGTCGACAGCATCGATCAGAGTGCGGCGACGGCGGTTATCCGCGTCAGACTCTTCAGCACGACCCCTCACTTCCAGAACCCTGATCACATCGCCCGGTTCTGGATGAACGATTCCCTGCTTGGTTCCGTGTCGTTTAACGGGAGGACGGAAGGAAGATTCAATGTCACGTTCCCCGCCCGGTGGCTTGCGACGGGGACCAACCGGCTCAGGATTCTCTCCGACCCCCCACCGACCTCCAATGTCAATCAGTTCTACCTCGATTGGTTCGAGATCGATTACCAGCGCATCCTCCGTGCCGACAACGATCAAATTGTCTTTGTCGGGCCTGCCTCAAGCGGGGGAGGGAATGCGAGCTTCACCGTTACCGGATTCCGGAATTCCTCTCTCGAAGTCTATGATCTGAAAAACGGAAGGCAAATTGCGGGAGGGGTTGTAAGCGGGTCCCCCGGTGCGGGGTATTCTGTCGTGTTCCAGGATACGTTTACCGTGGCGCGGCAGTATGCCGTCGTTGCGGCCGGTGCGGGGCTCCCCGTGATTCTCCTCTCACGCACCGTGCTCTCCGACATACGGTCCAATCCGACGGGAGCGGACTATATCATCATCACCCACCGGAATTTCATGACCGCGGCCCGGCAGCTCGCGTCCTTCCGCCGGACCACAAACAACCTGCGCGTCTCCGTGGTGGATGTGCAGGACATCTATGACCAGTTCAACTACGGGATGGTGAATGCTGAAAAGATCAAGGCCTTCCTGCGCTACGCATGTTCCTCGTGGACGCCGCCGGTCCCCGCCTATCTCGTGATGATGGGGGATGCGAGCTGGGACTTTCACAGATATCTGCCGACGACGGTGAAAGCAAACTATGTCCCGGCGTACGGAGTACCGGGGGGGGACAATTGGTTCGCATGCTTTGATTCGACGTATCCGTTCATCCCGTCTCTGCTTATCGGCCGGCTCCCCGTGCAGGATTCGATCCAGGCCGGGAAGGTCGTCGCGAAAATCACCGGGTACGAATCCTCCGCGCCGGCGGAATGGACGAAAAAGTTCCTTTTCATCTCGGGAGGCACGTCGGCCGGGGAGCAGGCCGATTTCAACAGCAAGAGCGATCTCACGCTCAACACATATGTCGTCGCACCTCCGGTCGGGGGATTCGGCTACAGGGTGTACAAGTCCACACCTGACGCCGTCGACGGGGAACACAAGCAACAACTGCAGGACATCGTCAACAACGGTGTCGTGTTCGTGAACTTCCTCGGACATTCCGGCGGGAGGGTTTGGGGGGTCGATATCGGGAGCCCGGACGACCTTCGGAATACGGACGGAAAGCTCCCGTTTGTTTCCTCCGTCAGCTGCAACGTGGGAGCGTTCTCCGAGCCTTCGAGCAATGTGCTGTCGGAGGATTTCCTCCTCGCCGACAACCGGGGCTCCGTGGCATTCTGGGCCTCGGCATCGCTCGCATATGCAAGCATCGGGTCGTCTCTTGTCAACAACTTCTTTTGGGGGGTGACGGTTGACTCCGTGCGCGATTTCGGCACGCTGACGACGACCGCCCGCCTCAGAGTGTGGCAGTCGTCGGGCTCGAATTACATCTCAATCGGCTCCATGAACCTCACGCCGCTTCTGGGGGATCCGCTCTCACGGTTCGCGCTCCCCTTGAAACCGGACCTTGCCGTCAGCCCCGCGGACATCTATCTCAATTCGAAGTCGCCCACTCCCGCCGACAGCGTGCTTTCGGTCACCGCTCTTGTGCACAATTACGGGCTGGTCCCCTCCGACAGCGTGACGGTGCTGCTGACCGATACTTACAACGGCCAGTCCACGCCGCTGCTGAACAACACGCGGATCGGACCCACGCGGTTCCGTGATTCTTTGTCCGTCCCCTGGCGGGGGACGAAACAGATCGGGACGCATACATTCCAGTTGAGCCTGGACCCGGCGGGGCTCATCGGGGAGGTAACGAAATCGAACAATATCGCATCGACCGTCGCCGAGGTATACTCAAACCTCCTGTACGTCGTCCGCCCTCTCGACGATATGCTTGTCCCTCCCGGTCCGCAACTCCTGCGTGTCACGAGTCCGATCGGCGTGGATTCCGCAACAATGCAGGTCGCGTTTCAACTCGACACATCGGGGACATTTTCATCCCCGTTCCTCGTCAGCTCACCGGCGGTCACCCCGGGTCCGGTAAGTGCGGAATGGAATTCTCCGTCCCTGGCAGACGGGACACTCTTCTACTGGCGGGCCAGGTCGTTTTCCTCAACGATCACTAACGCGTGGGTCACATCTTCGTTTCGGACCGCCTCCGCGCTCCCGCCATCCCCCCTGGTGCGCTGGAGTGAAACCTCGAGCGGCCAGTTTCTTCAGGGGACCACAAACCGCACGACGGTGACGGACTCAGGCGTCATGATCAGTGCGCAGAACCCCTCCCGCCTATACGCGCGGTCGTTGGGATATCGCGCTGACGCCAACAAGGACTATTACAGCATCCTGCAGCTGGACAATCAGACGATGTTTGGTCTCTGGTGGGTACAGGGAAACGGTTTTCTTTCAATGAGGGTCGATCCTCTGACCAGATCTCCCGTCTTCCGTGCTTTCGATGTCCCGGGACTGGCCGGGCAGGCGGACAGCATGCAGCGCTTCATCACGGCTTCTCCTCCGGGAAACTATATCGCACTCTCTGTGATTTACGACGGCCGGACGAACGTGACCGCGGGCCTGAGAAGTAGCATCAAGTCACTCGGTGCCACATTGATCGACTCCGTGCAACCGGGAGATGCATGGTCTATCATCGCCCAGGTGGGAGGAGGGAGTCCACCCCTCGAACACTGGAGCCGCGCCGGCGTGACGGCGGACAGTCTGACCCTGCAGAACGCGTACAGCGCAGGATCGGGCACGTTCTCCGGGATCCTGCTCCCGATGCCCCAGCGATGGCAATCGTTCCGGTGGACGAGCGGAGGTGTGGGGAGTACGACTGATGCACGGGTCGCAATGGTGGGGATCCGCTCCAATGGCGCCGGAGACACACTCCGTGTGATTCCGAGGGACAGCAGCGTCGCCGACCTTTCCGGGTTGAACATCGCGACCGCGGATCCGTCCTATATCAGTTTCCGGGCGGTGGCACTTCTTTCGAGTGCCGACGCGCGGACAACTCCGGTTCTGCGGAGCTGGTCCGCCGACTTTGAGCCTCCCGCGGACCTGGCGATCTCTTCACACACGTTAGCCGCTCCCAAGATTCAGATCCCGAATGGTGCGCAGGGAAGCGTGACTCTCTCGGTGTATAACATCGGGTACCGGAAGGCCGACAGCGCAAGGGTGATCCTCTCATACATTCTCACGGACAATTCTCTCCGACCTATAGCATACGCCATGGTCGACAGCATCCCCGCAGGCGGCTGGCGGACCGTGCAGATGAGCTTCCCGACAACCGGGCTCCCGACGCAATTCACTCTCCAGGCACGCGTCGTGCCTCCCTCTGCCGCCAAAGAACTGATCTGGGAAAACAATGTCACGCTGTACAACTTTGCGGTCCAGCCTGGCATTCCTCTTACCGCGAAGATGCACGTTTTCTCGGACGGTGTTCAGCTCATGGAAGGAGATTACGTTGCTGCGAGGCCGAAAATCCTTGTCCACCTGTACGATCTCGGGGGAGCGGGGAGCGTTCCCCCGGCCGTCGACCTGTATGTCGACAACGTCCAGGTCGGGAATTCGGTCGCAGCTCTGACCGGGAATCCGGAGGCCGCAATCGCACGTCCGCTCGATGACCCGACGTTCGCCCCTGTGCTCGCCAACGGCACACATGAGCTTCGGATCCGGGTTTCACAGCAGAATGGATCGGGGACGCTCGACACGGTTGTCCAGCGCCTGATCGTCACTGTGACCGACCAGTACAAGATCCTGCAGATGTTTAATTATCCCAACCCTTTCGGGGCAGATACGTGGTTCACTTTTGTCATCACAGGCAGCACTCCCCCCGAAGAATTGACACTCAGGATATACACGGTGGCGGGACGAAAGATACGTGAGATAAGGTCCGGGCCGGGGTCCCTGCAGGTAGGATTCAACAGGGTCTACTGGGACGGGCGCGACGCGCAAGGGGATGAAGTGGCAAACGGGAACTATCTCTACCAGGTCCAGATCACCGGCGGAGGGAAATCAATCACGGCCACGAGCAAGGCTGCGAGGGTGCGGTGAGTGACTCCAATCCGGCAGGATCAACCGGTGCGTCAGATCTGGCCGGCGAGTGCTTCCGCGCTTTCGTCGTCCCGCTTCAACAGTTTCCAGATCGTCCTTTCGGACAGGCTCACACTGTATTTCTCCACCAGGTAGGCGCGGAGCCTCCGCTGGCCGAATCCCGTTTCCTGCCTCACCCGCCGGAGGAGGTCAACATGCTCCGGCCGCGTAGCGCGGGGAAAGTGGTGCGGACGCCGGGAGCGATCGGACAGGCTTCTAGAATCGCCGTTGGCATTCTCATAGCGTTTCAGCCACTTGTAGAACGTTTTCCGGCTTATCCCAAACCTGTTGCACACTGCCTGGGCATTTCCGGTTTCCCGGTATGCCATCATCCATGCGAGTCGGGGGTGAAGCGAGCCATTGCGGAGGAAATCGTCTGAACTCCGGATCAGTCCCGAAGGACCGTTGTTCGAGTATTGCACGTCTGCCTGGTTTTCCATGATCCCTTATGCATCATCACTCATGCCAGATCGGGAAAGCGGGTTTGTCCGGCGGAACAGACATAGGAAACCGCGAATGCCGTACGGATTCAAGCTTTTCCCACCGCTGCAGGGGGTTGGGGTGACCCGGGTCCGGCATGCTGCATGACTGTTTCTTCCTCTTCTTACAGGTTAATTCTACAATCTGCATCGAACGCAGCGTCATTTGAGTGGGTTAACCGGTAGCTCGAATCCTGTCCTTTAGTGATTCTCTGTATGAGCTTGCAGACTAATGCCCTCCCTGTCATCATCCTGACTCTGCTGGCGGCCACGGCCTCATTCTATCCTCAAGAGGCGAGCGGGCAGTCCGGGGGGTAGATATCAGAGGGATAGTCACAGACAGCACGAACGGTGAGAGGCTCCCGGGTGTCAACGTCAGGGTAGAGGGGACTGGACGGGGATGGGTGACGAATGCGAACGGGTTTTATCTCATCGCCGCTGTTCCCCGTGGAAGACACACGGTAACTGCCAGCGCGGTCGGATACAGGAGCAGGGGGCTCACTGTTGACGTCACAGGGTCGGAAGCGATAAGCCTCAACATCGTTCTCGTGCCGAGAGTCATCGAATCCTCCGAGGTCATGATCGAGGGGGAGAGGGAAGAGGAGGCGGTGCAGCGGAGCGCGAGCATCCACATTGTGACGCCGCATGACCTGCAACAGGTTCCCTCCGCAGCCCAGGCTGATCTGTTCCGGACGATGGAATTGCTCCCAGGGATCAGCTCGACATCCTCCCCTGACGGCTTCAGACCCCCGCTTCGCGCTGTTCAATCTTCGCCCACGTGTCCCTGAGGGTCACCGTCCGGTTGAACACGGGCGCACCCGGTTTCGAATCATTTATATCGGCGCAGAAATACCCGACCCGCTCAAACTGGAATTTGGATCCCGGGGGAGCGACGCCGAGCATCGGTTCGACTTTGCAGCCTTTCAGCACCTGGAGGGAATCCGGGTTGAGGTTGGCGAGGAAATTCCCGGATTCCTCCCCCTGGTTCGGGTCTTCCTTTACAAAGAGCCTGTCGTACAGTCTCACCTCCGCTTCAACGGCATGGCGCGCCGATACCCAGTGGACCGTCACCTTCACTTTGCGATTTGACGCGGGTCCTCCGCTCTTTGTGTCCGGATCGTACGTGCAGTGAACCTCGACGATATTGCCATCGCCGTCTTTGACCGCTTTTTCACACTTGATGATGTACCCTGCGCGAAGGCGCACTTCACGGCCCGGTGAAAGCCTGTGGTATTTGGGGGGTGGGACCTCCCTGAAGTCGTCCTGCTCGATATAGATCTCGCGCGAGAAGGGGACCATGCGCGTCCCGGCGGATGCGTCTTCGGGATTGTTCATTGCCGGGAGATCTTCCTCCGCGTCGCCGGGGTAGTTCGTGATGACGACTTTCAGGGGCCTCAGCACCGCCATGGCCCGCTGCGCACTTCTGTTCAGGTCCTCCCTGACGCTCCATTCAAGGAGAGCCACGTCGATGATGCTGTCTTTTTTCGATACGCCGATCTTTTCGCAGAATGTGCGAATGGCCTCGGGGGTGTATCCCCGCCTCCTGTACCCCACGATTGTCGGCATGCGCGGGTCATCCCAGCCTGAGACGACCTGCTGCTGGACGAGCTGGAGAAGTTTCCGCTTGCTCAGTATCGTGTAGCTCAGGTTGAGCCGGGCGAACTCAATCTGGCGGGGGTGGTGAACCCCGAGTGACTCGAGGTACCAGTCATACAGCGGACGGTGGTTCTCGAATTCCAGCGTACATATTGAATGCGTGATCTCCTCGGCCGAATCCTCCAACCCGTGTGCCCAGTCATACGTCGGGTAGATGCACCATGCATCTCCCTGCCTGTGGTGATGTTCGTGGACGATCCTGTACATGACCGGATCGCGGAGGTTGATGTTCGGGGAGGCCATGTCGATCTTCGCGCGGAGCGTCTTCGCCCCGTCGGGGAACTCCCCCGTTTTCATCCTTTCAAAGATGTCGAGGTTTTCCTCCACGCTCCTGTTCCGGTAGGGGCTCTCTTTTCCCGGTTCCGTGAGCGTGCCCCTGGTCTCCCGTATCTGGTCGGCGCTCAGATCGCAAACAAACGCCTTCCCCTTCCTGATCAGCTCGACGGCCGATGCGTACATCTGCGGAAAATAGTCGGACGCGAAAAAGATCTTCCCCCCGATGTCCCCGG
>DASVIU010000538.1:0-4688 GCA_036386275.1 Bacteroidota bacterium
AGCGAAGCAATCTGAACCCAGTGTCATTGCGAGCAGAGCGAAGCAATCTGAACCCAGTGTCATTGCGAGCGGAGCGAAGCAATCTGGTTCACCGGGTGTCAATACGAGTAATGATTACCCCCCCCCACACTCTGAGGTAAAAGAAACCGAATGAAAACTATCGGGATACGCACTTTCCTGGCGTCTGTGGTTGTGACGCTCGTCGTTACACTGATGCTCACCGTTCCCGCCGATGCCCAGCAGGTTTCCGTCCGCCAGAATTTTGTCCGGCTGGTCGTCCCTGAATCAGACACCGTGGGAGCGACTTCCGGCACGTACCGGCTCTCTGCCGGGACTGCACCCGGAAACAAGCTCACGATCAACGGCATACCCCTGAAGGTCTATCCATCGGGAGCCACGGCCGGGATCCTCAACCTCCACGTCGGGGAGAACCTCTTCACGCTCACGGCCACCGGTCCGAAGGGGGACACAGTGTCGAAATCGTTCCTCATTGTCCGCGCAAAGCCGGCCGAGACGACACCGGATTCCATCCTCGCCATCGACACGATTATGACGGAGCCCTCCGAAGAGCTCTGGCTGAACGAGGATGACCGCCTTGAAGTACAGTTCAAAGGGACGCCGGGATGCAAGGCATCGTGTGACCTGGGGATTCCGATGACCGAGGTCAAGCCCGCGTATGCACACGGACTCGGGGGTATATACCGGGGTGTATACACCGTGAAGGACGGCGACACGCTTTCCTCCCATCCGGTCAGGTTCAGGCTCGAGAATGCTTCGGGGGCGGTGGTGGAGGCGTCCTCGAAAGGGGCTGTGACAATGAGGCCCGGCGACTTCCCGTACATCGGCGTGACAAAAGGAGAACGGCCTGCGCTTTCCTATGGTCTCGGTGAAGACCGTCTCGGTGGCGCCAAAATGTCAGTCATTAATTCCGGGATTCGGCTCGCCATTACAGGAAAGCACGGGAACCAGTACCGCGTTGCCCTGGCCCCGGGGAACGAAGCCTGGATCGCTGCGGGAAATGTCGACCTCATCCCGAGGGGCGCCCGGCTCCCCGCGGCCCTCACGGAGAACTGGATGGTGTATGGAGATGAAAAATACGACTATGTCACCGTCGGAATCCCTCTCCGCCTCCCGTATTCATCAACCACCGAACCCGATCCGACGCGGATCTATGTCGATCTCTATGGTGCGACGTCGAACACCAACTGGATCATACAGCAGCTCACGACGCGTGAGATCAAAAACGTCTATTACACGGAGCCCTCGACAGGCGTCTTCCGGATCACGATCGAGCTTCGCCACAAGCAGATCTGGGGCTACGAAATTGGTTATAACCCCTCGGGACTTGTGATAAAGGTTCGCCGCCAGCCTGAGAAGCTCAAGATCAAGGCGCTCACGTTCGCACTCGATGCGGGTCACGGCGGGGAAAACCTGGGGGCCCTCGGGTCGACAGGCGCGCTCGAGAAGGATATCAACCTTGCGGTGGTGAAAGAGCTCAAAACGCTCCTGGAAGACCGCGGCGGCCGGGTCATGCTGACACGGGAGAGCGATGCCGATGTCACGATGGCCGACCGGGTGCGTAAGGTCGTCACATCGGGGGCGGACATGCTCATCAGCATTCATTCCAACTCTATCGGACTGACGACGAATCCGGAGAACACGCGAGGGACGGCGACGTTTTACAAGCATATTTGCTTCCGCCCGCTCGCCCTCGCGATCGTGAAACAGGTGCTGAAGACCGGGCTCCCTCTCTTCGGGAATGTCGGGAGCTTTAATTTTTCGCTGAACGCTCCCACGGAACTCCCGAACGTCCTCGTCGAAATGGCGTTTGTCTCAAACCCTCTCGATGAGATGAATCTAAATGATCCGGAGTTCCGGCACAAAATTGCAGAACGGATCATAGACGGCGTGGACGATTTTCTCGACTCGTGCGATGACTGAAAAGCGGGACGCCGCCTCCCCGGCATCTCTCCGCCTCTGGACAATCGGGGATATCCCCGATGTCCGCCGGATCGGGTGGGAGACATGGAACGCCACGTACGGCAAGTTCATTCCGGAAGAGGATCTGCGTGCGTACCACAACGAGCACTACTCGACCGATGCGCTCACCCGGAATTTCTATCGACCCTCCACCCGGGGCTATATGGCGCTCCTCGAGGGGAAGCCTGTCGGGTATATGATTATGTCGTTCAACAAAAAGGCCGGGCGCTGCAATGTCGCCTCCATCTACGTGCTCCCGGAGAGCCAGGGATGCGGGCTCGGCTCCATGCTCATGCAGGAGGCATTTCGCGCGGCGCTCGAAACGAAATACGACAGGGTCTGGCTCGGCGTGATGTCGGAAAATGCGCCCACCATTGCATGGTATCGTGCGCTGGGCTTCAGATTCGTCGAAGAAGCCCCGTTCACGATGGGAAAGACGACCGTCAGGCACCTCATCGGATTCAAGATCCTCACATCGCCGACTAATGAACCGGCCTGAAAGACGCAACCCCTGGGTCTGGATCCCTTCACTCTATTTTGCCGAAGGGCTCCCGTACGTTGTCGTGATGACTGTCTCGGTCATCATGTACAAGCGCCTCGGCATATCGAACACCGATATTGCTCTTTATACGAGCTGGCTCTACTTCCCCTGGGTCATCAAGCCGCTCTGGGGGCCGATCGTCGACCTGGTCCGCACAAAGAGACTCTGGATCATCGTCCTCCAGCTTGTCATCGGGGCCTCGCTTGCGTCAGTCGCTCTCACGATCCCTGTGCCGGGATTCTTCCGGGCCACGCTGGCAGTCTTCTGGCTTATGGCTTTCAGTTCCGCCACCCACGACATTGCAGCCGACGGTTTCTACATGCTGGGTCTCAAAGAATACGAGCAGGCGGCGTTTGTCGGGGTCCGGAGCACATTCTACCGGATCGCGATGGTCACCGGCCAGGGCGTTCTCGTGATTGTGGCGGGGACGATCGAATCGCATACGGGCGGAAACACGACGCTTGCCTGGTCGGTGACATTCGGCATACTTGCCGCCATGTTCATCGTCTTCGGCGTGTATCACAAATTCATGCTCCCGTATCCCGCTTCCGACACTCAGGTGCGCAACGGGAAACAGGGGAGTCCGGTGGCGGAATTCTTTGAAGTCTTCGCTGCCTTCTTCAGGAAGCCGCGCATTGGTTCAATTCTCGCCTTTCTCCTGCTCTACCGGTTTGCCGAATCGCAGCTGATCAAGCTCGTCTCCCCGTTTCTGCTGGACCCCAGGGTAAAGGGGGGTCTCGGCCTGACCACAAGCGAGGTGGGGATCGTGTACGGGACCGTCGGTATCATCGCATTGACGCTCGGCGGGCTTGTCGGCGGCTTTGTGATCCCCCGGCGGGGACTGAAGTTCTGGCTCTGGCCGATGGTCATCGTCATGCACCTGCCGGACCTCATGTTCGTGTATCTGTCTCAGGTGCAGCCGTCGGATTTCCTCTTCATCAACATCGCCGTGGCGGTCGAACAGTTCGGCTATGGGTTCGGTTTCACAGCGTATATGCTCTACATGATCATGGTCTCTGAAGGGGATCACAAGACGGCGCACTATGCCATTTGCACGGGGATCATGGCCCTCGGGATGATGCTTCCGGGGATGTTCAGCGGAGCTCTCCAGGAATGGATCGGCTATCCGAGGTTCTATCTCTGGGTGATGCTCTCGACGATCCCCGGGTTTATCGTCACCGCGTTGATCGGGATCGACCAAGACTTTGGAAAGAAGACCTGAAGGAGCACTGATGGAACGTACCCGGAAAAAAGACCCTGCGACGCAGAAATCTCTCTTCACGGCATTCGTTCCTTACGGCGGAAATCCTGCCACCGGGCATACCGTTGAACAACTCGCCGGCTCGGAGCTGGTGGGGAAGATTTACCTCCTCACGCCGGGGAACGAGCCTGTCCCCTTCAAGGGTTGTTCCCCTCTCAGGGTGCAATCGCTGAATGCGGGTTCGACGATGAAAAAGATCGCGGCGAAGACCACAACTCCGTACGCACTCCTGGTTCTCCACGACCTCGCGATCGAGTTCGGCCGGTTTGCACTCGACCGGATGGCTTCGGTTGCAGGTGCTACGGGAGAAGGGATGGTGTACAGCGACTATCTGGAGTCTCAGGGCTCCTCTCCGGTCCCTCACCCTCTGATTGACTATCAGGAGGGGAGCATACGTGACGACTTTGATTTCGGCTCGCTTGTAACGCTGGAGTCTTCCGCGCTCAAAAAGGGGGCGAAGGAGATCGGCAACTATCGCCATGCCGGCTTTTACGCGCTCCGGCTTGCCATTGCGAGGAAAAAGGGGGTATTCCGTATTCCCGAAACACTCTACACCAAGAGTGAACCGGACACCCGAAAGGAAGGGGTGAAGCTTTTCGATTACGTCGACCCCCGGAATCGTGCCGTGCAGGCGGAGATGGAGAAAGCGGCGACGCACCATTTGAAAAGAATCGGCGCATGGCTGAAGCCGGGCCGTCCGCCCGTGGATCTGGATGAAGGAGAATTTCCCGTCACCGCCTCGATCATCATTCCCGTCCGCAACCGTGCCAACACGGTCGGCGATGCGGTGGCGTCCGCTTTGCGGCAGCAAGCCTCGTTTCCATTCAACGTCATCGTTGTCGACAATCATTCGACCGACGGGACGACGGACATACTCCGGACGTTTGCGCAGCGCGACTCGCGTCT
>DASVIU010000539.1:0-1800 GCA_036386275.1 Bacteroidota bacterium
CCTCTCCCTTCGCACGGTGAAGCCTGGAGCACGAACCATGATATCTACACTGTTCCTGAACAGGGGGGAGTGCCGAGGCAGATCACGACCAATCCGGCCGCAGATGGATTCCCCCGCTATTCCCCCGACGGTAAGTACATCGCGTACCGGGCGCAACGGCGGAGCGGTTTCGAGGCGGACCGGTGGGAGCTGATGCTGTACGAGCGCGGGACGGGTACCGTGCGAAGCCTGACGCAGAATTTCGATCTGCATGTCGGTCCGTTTGTCTGGGCACCGGACGGAGGGATGCTGTACTTCGATGCGGATGAGAAGGCCGCGGTGCCGGTGTTCCGGGTAAGTACGAGGGGGAACGACGTGCAGAAGGTATTCGAGGGACACTCGAACCATGATATCCGCATCACGGCCGACGGAAAAATCCTCGTGTTCACGCACGTGAGCGCGGTGAGACCCGCGGAGATCTACCGCTGCGCAACGGATGGAACGGGCGCAACGGCGGTCACCGGGATCAATGATGCTGTCTTTTCGGGTCTTGACGTTCCCTCTCCCACAAGCATCACATACGACGGTGAAGGAGGGACAAAAATCCAGGCGTGGATTTATACGCCTCCGGGCTTTTCGAAGTCACGGAAGTACCCGCTGGTGTTCATGGTCCACGGCGGGCCCCAGGGAGCGTGGCTGGACGGATGGTCGTACCGCTGGAACCCCCCGCTCTGGGCCGCACAGGGATATGTTGTCATCGCCCCCAATCCCCGGGGCAGCACAGGATTCGGACAGCAATTCACCGATGAGATCAGCCGCGACTGGGGGGGGAAGGTTTTTACCGATCTCCTCAAAGGCATGGACTACGCCGCTCGATTGCCGTACATCGACGGAAACAGAATGGCCGCCGCAGGCGCCTCGTTCGGGGGCTACATGATGAACTGGTTTCTCGGAAACGCCGGCACCAGGTTCAGGGCGATAATTTCACACGACGGCTCGTATAATTTCGAAAGCAACTACGGGACGACAGACGAACTCTGGTTCGACGAATGGGAGCACGGCGGCACGCCGTGGCAGAAACCGGACGAGTTCACGGCATCCTCCCCCCACCGCTTCGCGAAGAACTTCAGAACGCCCACGCTCGTCATCCACGGGGCGCTTGATTTCCGCGTGCCGGAGAGTGAGGGAATGCAGCTCTTCACCGCACTGCAGAGACAGGGGGTGCCTTCCGAGTTTCTTTATTTTCCGGACGAGGGACACTGGGTGCTGAAGCCGGCCAACAGCGAACTGTGGCATGCGACCGTGTTCGACTGGCTCGCACGCTACCTGAAGGAATGAGCACGCGGAGTTACCCCTCCTGGGGCGATGACATTGCACCGGAAGCCCGCGCCCAGATGGACGCCGCGCTCGCCCTCCCGGTCGCCCTCGCGGGAGCCCTTATGCCCGACGCTCATGTGGGCTATGGTCTCCCCATCGGTGGGGTGCTCGCGACGGACAACGCCGTTATCCCGTACGGCGTCGGCGTGCATATCGCGTGCCGCATGATGATGACGGTCTTTGACGTTCCCCCCGATCTCCTTCGCACGCAGAGGGATCTCTATGTCGCCGCCATCGAATCGAATACCCGTTTCGGCCTGGGCGCGGAGTGGAAACAGAAGAAGTCGCACCGCGTCATGGAGGAGGACTGGGGAATCACCCGGGTCACCGCCGGGCTGAAGGAAAAAGCCCACCGTCAGCTGGGGACCTCCGGGTCGGGCAATCACTTTGTCGAGTTCGTCGAGCTTGATATCGCGGAGGAGATCCGCGGGATGTGCCCGGGAA
>DASVIU010000540.1:0-3164 GCA_036386275.1 Bacteroidota bacterium
GCCCCTGACACAGGCTCGGTTCGGATATCAAGCAATGACATCGGGACTCCGGTGTTCTCCCTGAAGGTGTCGGGACAGGGGTATGGTCTGGGTCACGCCCCCTTTATTCACCAGATCAATCTTATACCGTACAACTACAGCCAGGCCCGGATCTTCTGGTTCAGGAGCATTGATGATTCTGCCGGTGCCGTCGATCCGGTCATCCAGTACAGCATCTGGCGTCGCGTGCTGGGAACCGCCAGTCAGCCGGCACGTTCACCGATCGCAGGCCTCATGGCGCCAGCATCCGCCGATGCGGCGTGGGATTTCATCCTCACTGTCCCTGCCATCGCGCTGGATGAGTATGCCGCTATTGTTCCGATTCCGTACATCTCTTACAACCGTGCCCCCCTGGTATGTCTTCCTTGTCGTCGCCCAGACGAAAAGCATGATGGTGTACCCGTCCTTGCCTGACAGTATACAGGACCCCGTCCCTCTTACCGGGACAACGGGGGGAACCGCCGGCCTGATTCCTGGCGAGCTGGTGCTGAAACAGAATTTCCCCAACCCGTTCAATCCGTCAACGACGATTTCGTACGGGCTGCCGTACAAAGCGAATGTTTCTCTCATTGTGTACAACTCCCTGGGGCAGGCAATCACGACTCTCGTGAACCGGGAAGAGGAAGCCGGTTACTATGAGGCACGCTTCGACGGCTCGACCTTGGCGTCGGGGGTGTATTTTTGCCGGCTGACGGCAGGAGAATTCGTCAGGATATCCAAATTGCTTCTGCTCTGGTAGGGTGATTGTGAGATTGCATTTTTAGCGTTCTTCAATTACATTGACGAAGGTTTTTTAGTGCCGGTGCAAGCAGGGGCCGGCACTTTCGCACTCAGGACCCGGAAGCATGCACGAGATGACAGACACTCCACCTCGCTGTCCAGTATGTGAATCCCCCCGCATCAAGGAGAGACCTTTTCAGTATTTGTTCCGGGAACGCCGGCTCCGTGGGCTCGGCTGCGAACAGTGCGGAATTATCTTCATTCATCCTCAGCCGACATCAGAGGAGCTGAAACAGCTTTACTCGAGCGAGTACTTTGAGGGAGGCGACTTCCGTTGCGGGCATGAGGGAGGATATTGCGATCCCGAGACCCTGCAACACTTAACCGATCCCACGCTTCTTCTCCACATCAAGGATTCTTATCGCGGCAGCAGATTTCTGGAGATCGGTTGCGCCGGAGGTGCGTTTCTCAACGCGGCCAGAGAACTCGGTTTCACGGTCCAGGGAGTGGAATTGTCTGAGGACGCCTGCCGGATGGCCAGAGAAGCGTTCGGACTGACGGTGTTCGCCGGAGATGTTATGGATGCACATTTTCCGGATGTATCGTTTGACGTCGTTTTCATGGGAGACGTTCTTGAGCACCTCCCGGATCCTTTGAGCACGCTTCGAGAGGTGCGCCGTATTCTGGCTCCGGGCGGGCTGCTTGTGCTGGGCGTCCCTTCACAGACAAACACCCTCTTCTCCCGGATCGGTTTCCAGATATACGGGGCCATGGGAAAGCGCACGACCGTTGCACTCCCTCCCTACCACCTTTTCGAGTATCGGCCAGCGAGCCTGGGATTTCTCCTGCGTAAGTGCGGATTCCGGGTTGCCGAGCTCAAGCAGGGATTGATCCCGCCGAACCGGATCCATCTCCGGGGACCTGCCCTTCAGCGCTTCGGGAAGAAACTCTTCCAGTACCCGAACTGGGTACTGACAAGCATCTTCGGCATATGCGGCGATCGACTTGCCGCATTTGCACTCACGGAGCCGCCCGGACCACGGCGCTGACCGCCGGGAGGTACCCGGGATCGTCATTCTCCTCCGGTAGGATGTTCGGCATCGCACTGCACAGGCCCTTGCGCGGTTGACAATGTGCCGGGGCTTGGGTATATTTGCCTGCCCTGACACGGGGCCTCACGCCACTTCACAAGGAGAATAACACCAATGGCGGATATCTCGTTAGATGCACTCGGAATGGTGGAGACCAAGGGTCTCGTCGGGTCGATTGAAGCCGCCGATGCAATGGTGAAGGCGGCACGGGTGCAGTTGATCGGCAAGGAAGTGATCGGCGGCGGGTATGTGACGGTCATGGTGCGCGGCGACGTCGGTGCTGTGAAAGCGGCCACGGACGCGGGCGCGGCTGCCGCTCAACGGGTCGGTGAGCTGGTCTCCGTCCACGTCATCCCCCGGCCTCATGCCGATGTGGAGATGATTCTCCCGAAACGCCCTGCAGCAAAATAACTCATGCTGGATTACGCACTGGGAATGGTTGAAACGCGCGGCCTCGTCGGATCGATTGAGGCCGCCGACGTCATGGTGAAGACCGCGAACGTGGCCCTCCTGGGGATCGAGTATATCCGCAACGGCCTCGTGACGGTCGAGGTGATCGGTGAAGTTGCAGCCGTGAAGGCTGCTGTGGAAGCCGGCGCCGCTGCCGCCCAGCGGGTCGGTCAGCTCGTATCAACGCATGTCATTCCCCGCCCTTCAGATGAAATCGAATACATACTGAAGCAACGAACGCCGCCCTCCCCCGAGCCTGTCGTGGCTGATGTCCAGACCGAGATTCCGGAGGGTGAGGAGGAGGAATTTGATTTTGTCGCAAGCGACGACGATGCGGAGTACGGCGCCCAGCTCGACGCGATGACCGTCCACCAGCTCAGGACTCTCGCGCGGAACACCGAAGGACTCGCCATCCAGGGACGGGAGATCTCGATGGCGAACAAAGACGTCCTGATCCACGAACTGATGAAGAAGCGGGCCGGCAACTGAACCCCGTTTGAGCTGACCGACTCCATCGGTTCCCGCTGGTGGAGTCTTTTTGTCTCCAGGGCCGATGCAGCGACGCTCTATCTATATTGTGATCTTCTCCACCCTCTTCGGCGTCCTTGCATGGATCTCCGTCACCATGCGGGAGGACTACGAGACCACGGTGCTGTCACCGTTTGTCCTCAAGGAGATCCCCGCCGGACTGGCGGTGCAAACCCCCGTCCCGCGGACAATCCAACTGCGTTTCAGGGGGGAAGGATGGCGCCTGGCAGGCGTTCTTCTTGCACATGCGCCCCGCCTCGTATTCTCGGCGACCGTGCTCCCCGCCGGACACAAGCCGCTCACATTCAAGGACTTCGCCGATCGCATCTCCCTGGC
>DASVIU010000541.1:0-3345 GCA_036386275.1 Bacteroidota bacterium
GGGCGAAAGAGAGGTCCACGCCGCCACTGAAATTCGACACGAGTATGGCACCGAAGAGTATGCCGACGGTCACCAGCACAAGCGATGTCAGGACTGTTTTCTTCATGAAGCAAATCTCCTGTTGTGTTTTGGATATTCCCAAGGATTCCGCCGCATCCTTACGGCGCTGACCCCCCCCGAAGGGATATCACAGCATAGATGAGAACACTTTTTCCGACCTGAGAGTTCTCAGGCCTTCCACATGACCGAGAAGGAACCGGCGAAGCACCCCGGCGATCTCCCCCCGTACCCGGGGGGTCAGCACCATGTGGGTGGCGGATGCGGGATCCCCCGTTTCCTGAAGCCGCTGCAGTACGGCGAGTGCGGCCGGCGAAAGTACCTCGAGGCCGATCCCCTTCCCGGAGCACCCCGGACAGAGTATTCCGTTCGCCGTCATGTGCACGCCGCCCCCTCCGGCGAGCGGATTGACAGGCTTCCGGCAATTGGCGCAAATGCGCATATCGGGTCTGAACCCGATAATCCCGAGCAGATGCAGCTCAAAGTAGTATAACGCATTTCCGGGCTGTTTTGTTGCACGGCTGATCGCATCGAGCGTCGAGGAGAGAAGGTCGAAGAGCTGGAGGTTGGGCTCCTCCCGGGGGCTCACGGCGTCTGTGAGCTCGACGGCGGCCATGCCGGCGGCCATCCTGTCAAGGTCGGTTGTCAGCCCGGGGAACGACCGGGCAATATCGCACTGTGTCAGGAGCTGGAGGTCGCGGGATTCCTTCATATAGAAGAGGACCCCCACGTGGTTCATGGGTTGGAGTGCCCCCCCGAGGCGGCTTCTCCCGTCGCGGGCCCCCTTCGCGATGACGGAGATTTTCCCGATCTCCCTCGTATACAACGTGGCGATGCGGCTGGTCTCGCGGTATTTCATCGTACGGAGAACAATCGCTTCAGACTTCACAATCACGGCGTTCCCCTCCCCGTCCCGCTCCCCGGGCGGAGAACTCCGGCCAGAGACTGCTGGAACGGCGGACGCAGGATCCCCCGTTCGGTAACGATTGCGCTCACGAGCGAGGCGGGGGTGACATCGAACGCCGGAGCGTACACTTTCACCCCGCGCGCGGCGATCCTCCTCCCCCCGAAGTGCGTCACTTCCGTCTCATCCCGTTCTTCGATGGGTATGTGTTCACCGTCCGGCAGTGCCGCATCGATTGTCGATGTCGGCGCCGCAACGTAGAACGGCACCCCGTGGCGCATGGCCAGGACCGCCAGGGGGTATGTCCCCACCTTGTTGGCGGTGTCACCGTTGGCGGCGATACGGTCGGCCCCCACGACGACAGCCTGGACATCCCCGCGGCGCAGGACGCTTGCCGCGGTGCTGTCGGTGATCAGGATTGTTTCGATCCCAAGCCCCACGAGCTCCCACGCCGTTAACCGTGCCCCCTGGAGAAGCGGGCGTGTCTCATCGACGAACACACGGAGGACGTTCCCCCGCCGCGCGGCCTCTGCGACCACGGCGAGCGCCGTCCCCGCCCCCGCGGTCGCCAGCGCGCCCGCGTTGCAATGTGTGAGAAGCGAGGAGCGGGGCGCTATGAGTCCTGCGCCGAGCTCCCCGATGATCCTGCAGGATTCAACATCATCGCGCTGGATGGCGAGGGCCTCGAGGGCGAGGCGGTCGAGAATCGCCGCCACGCTCGTCCCCCCGGAGGAACGCGCAGCTTCTTCCATCCGGTGCATGGCCGCAAAGAGGTTTACCGCGGTCGGGCGGGTGGCCGAAAGATCGCGCACGGCGGATTCGAGGACTGCGTGGAGTTCCCGGGGGGTGGAGCAGTGTGATTCACGGACGGCGAGAAGGACGGCAAAAGCCGCTGCGACGCCGATGGCGGGAGCGCCGCGGATTTTCAGGCTCCGGATTGCCTCGCAGACCACCAGGTGGTCCGTGGTCTCCACCATGACTTCTTCCGCAGGGAGGCGGGTCTGGTCGATGAACCGGAGTCTTCCGTCGGCCCACTCGAGCGTCGTCATCTCTGGTCAGTCTTCGTCGAAGCGCGAGAGTTCGCGGAATTGACGGAACCGGTCCTGTATCTGAAGATAGGTAAGATCGGCAAGTCCTTCGACGCCGAACTTTTCGACCGAAAACGAAGCGAGCGTGCTCCCGTAGATCACGGCACGTTTGAGGTTTTCCTCCGACATGTCGTCCGTGCGCGCCAGCCACCCGACGAACCCCCCCGCAAATGAATCGCCCGCCCCGGTCGGATCGAATATGTTCTCCATGGGGTACGCCGGGGCGGAAAACACCATCTGCTCGGTCAGCAGGAGCGCCCCGTGCTCCCCCTTCTTGATGATCACGACGCTGGGGCCCATCCGCCGGATCACGCGCCCCGCCTTGATGAGGTTCGGTTCATGCGAGAGGAGGCGCGCTTCGGAATCGTTCAATATGAGCGCGTTGATCGACTTCAGCGTTTCCTTCAGCTCCGCGTTTTTCTTTTCGATCCAGTAGTTCATCGTGTCGCAGACAATGAACCTCGGCTTCTCAATCTGGTCCAGAACGCGCCGTTGCAGAACGGGGTCGATATTTCCCAGGCAGACGACGCGGCTCCGCCGGTACTTATCGGGGATCTTCGGATCGAACCGCTCGAACACATTCAGCTCGGTGAGGAGCGTATCCCGTTCGTTGAGGTCGTAGTGGTACCGCCCCGACCACCGGAATGTCTTGCCGTCCGCCACGACCTCCAGTCCCTCCAGGTCCACATTCCGTTCCTCCAGGAACGACAGCCCGCTCTTGGGGAAGTCCCCTCCCACCACTCCCACCACCCTGATCGGGCTCACGAAATAACTTGCCGCTGCAGCAATGTAGGTGGCAGAACCTCCCACGGCGTCTTTCACCGATCCGAAAGGCGTTTCTATTGAATCGAGAGCGAGGGAACCGACAACGAGGACACTCAAATGGGTCTCCGGAGCAATGTGGGGCGTCGGATGAGAGGAATGTCTATAAATGTACGGAACAGGGGGATGATCCGCAAGGAGGAGTCTACGCGGGAATTTCGAGGAGCGTCCCGGCTTCTTCCCCCCCGAGTATATACTGCTGGACGAGGTCCAGAGCGTCTCTCTGGCCGGGCCAGACGAGACGGCGCCTTGCCTCGGTGTACGGAAGCCATTCGAAGCTGGAATGTTCCGGAGAAAGAGATATCGGGAACCCGCTCTCCAGCTGTGCGGCGAAGAGGACCACAAGGTTGACAGTGTCCCGGTGCGGGTCGTAGAACGAGTTCACCCCGGGGACGACCCAGAACCGCACAGGGCCCGCCCCGGTTTCCTCCCGCAGCTCCCGGAGTGCGGCCTCGTGCGCCTTCTCTCCCGCTT
>DASVIU010000542.1:0-2802 GCA_036386275.1 Bacteroidota bacterium
GAGGTCGACGGTTTCACCTTTGAAGACCGCGGCGAACCCCTCCGCCAGACCCGTCCCCCTGATGAACTCCGAATGGAACACATTCAACTTCCCGATGACAAGGTCCCTCGCGGCGGCGCCAAAGAGGCGCAGCCAGGCTTCGTTGACATCGATGAGGTTCCCGGCCGCGTCGAGCACCGTGACTGCAAGCGGGGTCTGGTCGAGGATCCTGTTCAGGTTGTCGCGCGATTCGAGTATCGCCTCTTCGAGCCTTTTCCTTTCGGTGATATCCCGCGCCACCCCCTGGATCCCGATCACTCTTCCTTCCTTCAGAATCGGCTTTTCGTTGATCTCGAGAAGCAGGGGCCTCCCGTCGGCGTGACGCACCTCGCAGGTATAGGTTGGCGCCGGGATCCCCTCCGCGAGCGCACGGTCCGCATATTCCCTCACGCTGTCGTTGATCGGGTTCGTGGTCAGGAAATCCTTGTACCGGGAGTTCCAGTGTTCGGGAGGAAAACCCGTGATCTTCCCCACGGAGGGGGAGAGATACGTGAAAACGCCGGCGGTGTCGTGGACATAGAAGAACATGTCCAGTGTCCCCTCGACGATGATGCGGAGGAGCTCCTCGGACGCTGCGAGCTTCACCTCCGTCCTCTTCTGCTCGCTGACGTCGCACACGATGCAGAGCACCATGTCCCTCCCCCCGAGCACGAGGAGCCGGGCATTGATCTCTGCGGATACCGGCTTCCCCTTGCTCCGCAGGAACTCGATCGGGCCGTACTGGGTGAAGGCATGCCGGACCCGTTTGAGAGCAATGCGGTGCTTCTCCGCCACAAGAGGGGTGTGAAGGCCGAACACCGTCTTCCCGATGAGCTGGCCGCGCGAGAATCCCGTCAATCGCGTCGCCTGGGGGTTGACATCGATGATCTTCCCGTCTGCAGGATCGAGCAGGATGAGTGTGTCCGGCATCCCCAGGCGGAGCGAACGGTATTTTTCGGCTGCCTCCCTCAAGAACGCCCGCTCCTCCCGCCGGGCCAGGAGCGCGCCGGCCTGGAAAGCGAGCTGGCGCAGGAACCGGAGGTCTCCCCGTCCGGTGACCGGTCTGGTGCGCGATCCGAGGGCGAGCACGCCCCGGAGCCGGCGCCCCACGCAGAGAGGGAGGACGACAAGGTTCACAAGTCCGAGCGTCCGCACGCGGCGGGGAACCTTCCCCCGGCTCCCGGGGGTAATAATGTGCACTCTCCCCGCGCGGACCCCGGACAACAGGAAGGGCTCATCGGGTGGAGGGCCGGCGCGGGCCGGAGAGGTCACTGTCACCACCGGAGGTGAGAGTGCTCTTCCCGGCGCGTCTGATGCCTTGACGAAAACGAAGCTGGATCCGGTCCCCTTTCTTACGGCTCCGGCCAGTTGCCGGAGCAGACGGACAAGCGGGATCCCGTCGCTCCGCAGTTCCCCCACAGCCTCAAGAGTCCGGAGCCTGATTTCCGCGGTGAAGAGATCGTTCCGGCGTCCGGTTTTCTTTCGGGGCAGGGTGTCTCGCAGCGTCATAGCCATTCCTTCGGATCAAGCTCCAGAAAACCCGGCAGCATGCCCTGCACAAAGCTTCTACCGATGAAACGCAGGGCTCTCCTCGTGCACCGAGCGGACCATCGCGATAGCGTGGTCCACCGGGACGCCGGGGAGTATACCGTGTCCCAGGTTGAATATGTGGCCCGGACCGGGGCCGAACCTCCGCAGGATCGACCGGACCTCCTTCCGTATGTTCTCCGGGGACGCATACAGGAATGACGGATCGAGATTCCCCTGCAGCGCCACCTTCTCTCCGATCAGGCTCCTCGTTCCGGCGATATCCACGGTCCAGTCGAGCCCCACAACATCCGCCCCTATCGCCGCGATATCCTTGAGCGCATGCGCGGCCCCCCTTGAAAAAACGATCACGGGGGCGTCCCCTCTCTGCATCGTCGAGATGATTTCGAACATCGGATCGAGCGAGAACTTCCTGTAGTGTTCCGGGTCGAGTATCCCCCCCCACGTATCGAATATCTGTATCGCCTGCGCACCCGACGCGATCTGGGCTTCGCAATACCTCCGGACCGTTACCGTGAGGAGATCGATAAGCTCCTTGAGAAGCACGGGCTCATCGAGCATCATTTTCTTGATGTACCTGAACTCCTTCGACCCCCCCCCCTCGATCATATAGGAAGCGAGTGTCCAGGGGGAGCCCGAGAACCCGATCAGGGGGACGCGCCCGTTGAGTCCACGGCGCGTCATCGCAATCGCATCCATGACAAACCTGAGTTGCCGCTCCGGATCGACAGGCTTCAGCCCCCTCACGTCGTCCGCCGACCTGACAGGCGAGGGGAACCGGGGTCCCTGCGACTCCACCATTGTGAGGTGCATCCCCATCGCCTCGGGGACGACAAGTATGTCGGAGAATATTATCGCCGCGTCCACACCGACGATTTCGACGGGCTGGATCGTGACCTCCGAGGCGAGCTCGGGGGTTTTGCACATCGTAAGGAAGTCGTGCCGTGCGCGGATGGCACGGTATTCGGGAAGGTACCGGCCGGCCTGACGCATTATCCAGACCGGGGTCCGGTCGACGGGCTGCCTCCTGCATGCGCGCAGGAAGAGATCATTGGTCATATACTCTCAGCTGTAGAATTCGTCAATACTCCGGACCAAACCCGAAGCGGTCGATTCGCGGGCGATGATATCCACCTGGAGTCCGAGCGCCCTGACGGCATCCGCCGTCGAGGGACCGATCACGGCAATTCTGGCATTGTCGGCCGCAGCACGCAACTCTTCCGCACCGAAGAGTGT
>DASVIU010000543.1:0-2715 GCA_036386275.1 Bacteroidota bacterium
AAGACCGGAAGCGCCGGCTCGGCATCGATGCCGACAGCCCGCACCGGATCAAGTACAAGAAACTGATGCGATAATGAACAATCAGCTTCGTGTCACACTCGTCGCATTCGCACTTCTTGCCGCCGCCGTCCCCGCCGGGGCCCAGCAGATGAGCGTCACCAGGGTTGAGCCCCCCAACTGGTGGACGGGGATGAAGATGAACCAGATCCAGCTGATGATCACGGGGGAGAATCTCTCGGGGATTTCGGCCCGGTCCCGCTCGCCGCAGGTACGCGTAACGCGCGTCTACAGGACACCCAATCCGTCATATGCTTTCGTGGATATCGAGATCGCGCATGATGCGCTGGAGGGATTCCACCTTGTGACGCTGTACAACGGGAAGGACAGCCTGGCGCTGAGCTACCCCGTTTTAAAAAGAAAACCCGCCGCGGGACGCTACCGCGGTTTTGACCCTTCCGATGTCATCTACCTCATTACGCCGGACAGGTTTGCGAACGGCGACACGACGAACGACGATGCCCCCGGAATGAACGAGGAGAAAGGTCCCTCGAACCCCTCGGGACGGCATGGCGGAGATCTCAAGGGGATCATCGACCACCTGGAATACCTCGCGGACCTCGGCGTCACGGCGCTCTGGGTAAACCCGGTTGTCGAGAACAACGCGCCGGCGCTCAGCTATCACGGTTACGCGGCCACAGACTTCTACCAGATCGATCCCCGGTTCGGAACAAATGCGCTGTATGAGGAGTTTGTCCGGCAGGCGCACAGGCGCGGCCTGAAAGTGATCATGGACCATGTGAGCAATCACATCGGAATCAACCACCCGTGGATGAGGAATCTCCCCTCCGCGGACTGGCTGAATGGCTCGGTCGCCAATCACCAGCGGACTGCCCACTGGAAAATGGAGCTCTCGGATATACACAGCGATTCCGCCGTACGCGTCAACACCACACAGGGCTGGTTCGCGGACAACATGCCCGACCTGAACCAGCGGAATTCTTTTGTGAGCAGGTACCTGATCGAGAACAGCCTCTGGTGGATCGAGAGCACCGGGCTGGACGGGATCCGGGAGGATACGTATTCGTACGTTGAGCAGAAGTTTCTGACGGACTGGGCGGGAGCCATCTCCGCGCAATATCCATCGCTCACGATCGTCGGCGAGGTCTGGATCGGCGATCCGGTGTTCCTCTCGACATATCAGAAAGAAAGCCGCATGCCCGGAGCGATGAACACGGGCCTGTTTTCCGTGACGGATTTCGCGCTCTATGATGCGCTGACATCGGTGTTCGGACAGAAGGGAAGCATACGGGCCGTCTTTGATTGTCTCTCGAAGGACTTCCTCTACCCGGACCCGGGGAACCTGATGACGTTCGTGGACAACCATGACGTGCGGCGTATCATGTACGTCACGCAGGGGGATGCGCCACGCACGCTTCTCGCGCTCAAGATGCTCCTCACGCTCCGTGGGATTCCCCAAATACTCTACGGAACAGAACTGGGGATGATGGGAGGAAGGGAACACGGGGCCATCCGGTCCGATTTCCCCGGGGGTTTTCCGAACGATTCACTGAACGCATTTACAGAGAAAGGGAGACCGCCGAAGGAGAAGCAGTTTTTCACCACGGTGAGACGCCTGCTCCATCTCCGCAGAGAGAGAAAGTCGCTCGCCTACGGGACGATGATTCATTTTCCTCCCGTGAATGAAGCATACGTCTACCTGCGCATTATGCAGGGGGAGAAGACCCTGATTCTCGTCAACAACCGGGATGATGCCCAGAAGGTGAGCGTGGCGCAGGTGAGGGGATACCTGGGAAGTGCAACGGCACTGAGGAACCTGATATCGGAGGGGAAGTATGATCTGAAGAGCACGTCGGATATAGATGTGCCGGGGAACGAGGCGATGATTCTGGCGGTTGAGTAGCGTGATGCGGGGTGCGCCCCGGGGCGCCCCGCATGCACCGACCGTTCCTATTTCCTGAGGGCTTCGATGCGGGTGTGGACGAGCGCCTGCTGTTCGGACGTGATGCCGTCGAGCATTGAGATGGCGCCGTACTCGTTCACTGCTTCACCGCGGAGGTTCGCTTTTTCGAGTGCTTCGGCTACCATCATGCGGTCGCGGAATTCCTTCCCGAGCGGCGGATAGAGACGGAACACTTCCATTCCTTTCAGCGCGCACGTCGCGAAAAACCCGTTCTCAAAAAGGACGTGAGCACCGTTAAGCTCGAGGACGCCCGTCGCGGGGTCGCTTTCGCTCAGACTCAGGTTCGACGATCTATCGGCGCCATGGACAACCGCGGCGCTGGGTATCCGGAGGTCGTCGCTCTTCCACTGGTAGGAGGAGGAACGCACCTTCTCCATGGTGAGCTTGAGCATCAGCTCTTCCTGTGAGAGGTCCCTGATGTCCGACATATCGACGATGACCTCGCCTGGAAGTACGACCGTCCTGCTCGTGCCGGCGCCGGCGGTTGACGACGGGACAACGATCACCGCGGACCCCTTCTTTCCCGTCTTCATCGTGTCGTCGGGACGAAGCACGTCACCGGGAGCGACTTTTGTCCAGGTTTCGGTGACGCCATGCCGGACGCTGACTGCGCCCTGCATTTTCTGAACGACCATTTCCCCCGCCGTCGCCCGGACCGCAAGGAAAAGAACCGCCACAACGAGTGCCGTCTTCATAGCCACCTCCGCTAGTCACGCCAAGGAACGGCGTGATTG
>DASVIU010000544.1:0-2361 GCA_036386275.1 Bacteroidota bacterium
AATAGGAAAATCCCCGGTACAGGAACGCCGCGCTCATGAGGATGAGCATCCCCCCCGTCCCCCAGCGGACAATGGAGATCAGCTCGTCCGACAGGCTGACCCGGCGGCGGGGGCGGTACACTTTGCTGGCGCGAAACAGGAGGAGCCAGACCACGACCATCACGGCCGAGCCGGCCAGGTAGCCCTCCATCGGGGGGGGAGGGACAGAGTCGAAGCCGAGACGTTCGAAGAGCATGCTCCGGAACCGGAGCCAGTACGAAAGGAGAAAGGACCCCTCGATCGCCACGGCGTCGATGGCGACTCTGATGAGGGGAATGACGAGATCCCCCTGGCGTCTGCTTGAGGGATCCGGAGGGTTGGGAGCCACTGTCGTGTCCGGCGTCAGGCGTACAATTCGCGCTCTGCGAGCCCGCAGATGATATGGCCGATCGTGATATGTCCTTCCTGTATCCGCTGCGTATCACTGGAGGGGACAATGATCGCGACGTCCACGAGCCCCTTCATGGTCCCCCCGTCCTTTCCGAGAAAACCGATTGTCGCCATCCCTTTCCCCTTCGCGGTCGTGACGGCGCGGTTCACGCTTTCCGATTTTCCGCTCGTGCTGATACCGATGAGGACGTCCCCCTGCGATCCCAGGGCTTCAACCTCCCTGGCGAAAACGTTGTCGTAGCCTATGTCGTTGGCCCCGGCCGTCAGCATGGAACTGTCGGTTGTAAGCGCGATTGCCGGGAGACCCGGCCTCTTGATCGCCGGGTCCATGCGGATGACGAATTCCGTGGCAAGGTGCTGCGAATCTGCCGCGCTCCCGCCGTTGCCGCAGAGGAGCACTTTCTTCCCGCTGCCGAGTGCGCGGACGATGATATCGATGGCGCGGACAATGGAATCGGAACACGACATAGCGATCCGCAGTTTTGTCTCCGCGCTGGCGGCAAGTTCGGCCGCGATGAAAGACCGCCGTGCCTCTGCCGGATCTTCCCTGTGAGCCATCTGTTCTCCCGAAAGTGTGAGAATGCTCCTCATCACCCCCCGAGCGTTGTCCGGACGATCCTTTCGACGCTCTGGAGCGCAAGCCCGAGTTTCCCGGCGTCTTTTCCCCCCGCAGTCGCAAGGTGGGGCTTCCCCCCGCCTCCTCCACCCATCACTCCGGCCACCGCCCCGACAATCCGGCCGGCCTGCACACCCTTCCCCCTGATGAGATCGTCCGTGACGATGCAGACGAGAGCCGGCTTCCCGTCGATGACCGCGCCCAGGACCCCGACGCCCGATTGCAGTTTCCCACGGAGGGCGTCGCCGAGGCTCTTGAGCTCATCCATCGAGGCGGAGGAGACCTGCGCCGTGACGAGGATGCTGCCGTCGATCCGCGTCCCCCCGGAGACCATCTCGTCGATCGATGAGGCCCCCTCCCGGACGCGGAGCCTGGAGAGTTCTTTGCGGAGGTCGGCCGTTTCTTTCCCGAGCCTTTCGGCGGCCTCTTCCCGATCGCGGATCCCCCGTTCGACCCGCTCGATAGAGTCGGCGGTAAGCACCCGTCCCGGCGATGCAAGGGGCTCCAGGGGGACCCTGTCGGGTCGGGAGGCGAGACCGAGCTCCTTTTCCAGCGCCTCTTTCTCTTCGAGGAGTTTACCGATCTGTTCGTCCGTCCCCCCTCCGGCGAGGATCCGCCCCTCGACGTACCGCCGGAGGCCGTCCCCGGTGACCGCCTCGATCCGGCGGACCCCGCTGGCGATCCCCGATTCGCTGATGATCTTGAAGAGTCCGATCTCCCCGGTCTCCCGTACGTGCGTCCCCCCGCAGAACTCCACGCTGAAGCCCTCATCGATGAAAACGACGCGGACGACGTCGCCGTACTTGTCCCCGAAGAACATTTTCACGTTCGGTATCCTGCGCGCCTTCTCGATCGGGAGGTCGACACCGGTCCTCACCGGGATGCGGTCGGCGATCTTGCCGTTGACAATATCCTCGATCCCCCTGATCTCCTCCGGCGTGACCTTCGCGAAATGCGGGAAGTCGAACCGGAGATGGTCGGGTGCGACGAGTGAACCCTGCTGGTGGACGTGGGTCCCGAGCACGCGGCGCAGCGCCTCGTGCACGAGGTGGGTCGCGGAGTGGTTCCGCTGTATGTTCGCCCGGCGTTCCCTGTCGACGCGGGCGGTCACCCGCCGCCCGGCCGCGTCGGGGATGGACCCCCCTGTCAGTCGTATTTCGTGGATGATCCTGTCCTCCTCTTTTTCCGAGGCGATCACTTCCGCGACGAATCCGTCCCCCTCGATGATGCCGGTGTCATCGACCTGACCCCCCGAACGGACGTAAAACGGGGTTCTGTCCAGGCTTATGAACCTGCCGTCGACGATGTGTTCGAGG
>DASVIU010000545.1:0-7473 GCA_036386275.1 Bacteroidota bacterium
GCCGTATCGGACTGTGCTCTCCCCAGCGAGAAAGAGAGAAGTGAAAGAGCCAAAACAAGGGCGAACGATCGTTTCATGCGACCCTCCAGATGGAATTCAAACGGGGGGAATCTCCCCCGTCTACTCGTCTGCGCTCCCGGCAGGGAGCCCCGGCCCGAAGAGCCCCTGATTGACGGGGGTGGGGGTGACATCCGGGGAGAGTACCTGGATCGGAATAACGATTCTGAAGGTCGCGGGCGCGAGGCAGACGTCGTTGTTGCAGGCCTGATACGAGATGTCGACGGGGAGCGTGTAGGCCCCGGGTTTCATTTCCGTCGCCGCGGTGATCCTCAGGATTATGACCACGGAACCTTCATACACATCGAGCGGAGTGTCCGAAAACGCAAACCTTTTCGCTTCCCCCCGGGGGTACCGGACTCCCGAGACGCCCAGGCCGGGGGGAGGAAAGAACGCGGCAGTCGTCGCAATCAGGTTCTCGTCGGACGGCGAGGCAGAATTGATGTGCCATCCTTTCCTGACGGTCACAAGGAGTGCCGCACGGAAATACGATCCCCCGTGAACACCGTCTTGCGAGAGTTTCGCGGTCGCGGAGACATATTCCTCCCCCTCGACCACTCCCCCCCCCTCCCGTCCCGTCAAGGGGGAGAGAGACAGGAATACCAGAACCGCGATACTCGTCGTCATGTGATATCAGCGGTGATGTCAGTGGATCAGGACCAGTTTTTTCGACTGGATGAAATCACCCGCCCTGAGCGTGTAGATGTACACGCCGGAAGCGAGGTTCGTTGCGTCGAGTTTTACCTCGTGCACGCCGGGTCCTTCCGCGCGATTGACGAGCTCCGCTGCACGCTGGCCGAGCATGGTATAGAGGGAGAGGACTACATGCGATCCCCGCGGGAGAGCATAACGGATCGTCGTCGCGGGGTTGAATGGGTTGGGATAATTCTGACCGAGGGAATACCCTGAGGGGATCTCCTGCCGGTCACCCACGATGACCGATGACACCGGTGAGCCGACAATGATCCCGCCGCCAAAGCTCGCTACCCACACTTCCCCCGGGGCGTACGGATTGAAGTACACGCGCTCCGGCTGCCGGAACGGGAAAGTTGCATCGAGCGTGAACGAAGGGGAAGGCGCGGTGAGTGCCGCCGTGTGCCAGAGCCCGTTCGTCTCGGTCGTGAGATACGCTTCAGACGGATTCGAAGGGTTTATCGCGCACGTGGTCACCCTGTCGAGAGTGCTGATCTTCGTCCACGACACCCCCCTGTTCGTCGTCCGGTAAAGCCCCCCGAGACCGTTCGGCGGCCCCCCCCATCCGCTGAAGACCCCTACATACAATTTCTTTTGCGTCGAATCGGCCGGGTCAACAACGATATCTTTGGTCCAGTAACGCATGCCGGGGTCAGACACGTCGGTCCATGTCCCGGACCCGGACGAGTACACAAAGACTCCGGAACTCGGGGTGAACCCCCCCGCAGTCCTCCTCCCCGAAAACGTGCAAACGAGTGAACCGTCTTTCAGGACGACGAGGGATGCGGGATGTCCCTCCGTCCGGGGCGGAGACGGGAGTTTTGCCCAGACGGATGCGGCACCGTCCTGCAAATCATTCGTGACGTACACACCGCCAAGCGTTGAATGGACCACGCTCGCATACATCCTGCCGGATGCATTCGGATCGAGCGCAAGCCAGAACACCGGGTGACCGAAAAGATGAATATCTGTCCAGGTCGCTCCCCTGTCCGTGGAGGAGATGATCTTCCCCTGAGGATCGTTCGCGTCGAGCTGGGCGTCCTGCAACCTCGTGCTCTGGTACATGTCATGGATATTCGACGTCGCGGCGTACAGAGTTCCGGACAGAGGGTTTTGCACGATCCGGTACATGGTATTCGCGTTTCGCCCCGTGTATTTGAACGACCAGCTCCCTCCTCCGTCGGTGCTCCTGATCCCCTCGATGTCCGCAAAGCAGGCAAGAACATCCGACGGGCCGGGCCAGAACACCTGCCAGCAGCTCGTCACTTCGAGTCCGATCCCATGGTACGACTTCCCCTGCGGGGTCGCATGGGCCGGCTGGTTCTGCTCGGTAGAGGAGAGATAGGCCTGTTGCCATGTCGCTCCTCCATCGGCGGTCCTGTGCACGAATCCAAAATCTGTAAAGAGCACCCTGCCGGCATTGTTCGGGGCCACTGCGAGGCCGAAGACGCACTCTCCGAATCCCCACCCCCGGTCTCCGCCGTCGCCGCTCCAGCCCGTCGAGACGTTCTGGTTGCCCGACGACAGGAACACGTGCGTCCAGAGTACACCGCCGTTGGTCGTCTTCATGATATTCGGAACCCCCGAGGAATTGCTCCCCCCGAGGTAGGCGACGGCAGTATCGTTCTGCGCCATCGCGACGTACATGAGATAGTCCGTCCCTGCATTTATTCCCGTCATGCGCGGCGTCCAGTTCGCCGAGCCAAAGTCGAGCGAATAGACTCCCTTCATAAAACCCCAATAGTCGCTCCCCGGGACGCCGACATAGATGTTGCCGGAATCCGCGGTAAGGCAGAAGAACCTCAGTGCGTTTCCTTTCTTTGCGCCTGCGAACGAGAATATCCGCTCGGCTCCTCCCAGTCCCCCCACGGGAGCGACACCGAATGAAGCTCCGCCGTTCGTGGAAACGAACAGGCCATCGCTTGTGCCGAGGTAGACGCTGTTCCCGTCGAAGAAGGCTCCTCCTACAGTGACGCCGGACCCGGAATTGCGGGCCGTGTGGACCGTGGCAAACGATTTCCCCCCGTCCGTGGATGCCAGGATCGATCCATACCAGGAAATAATGACACGGTCAGGGTTGTTGAAGTCGGCGGCGATCGAGTAGGTTGTCTCGGATGGATCGGGATTCCCCGGGAGCGTGGACCAGGACTTCCCGTCGTCCGTGCTCCTGACCGGAAGCGCCAGATCGTTCGCATATGTGATACAGTAGAGGATTTTCGGGTCCTGCGTATACTGGACCCTGGAATCGTGCCCCCCCTGGATCTGCCGGAAGTCCATCAGCGAGTAGGACGAACCGAAATCGGTCGTGTGATAGAGTCCGCTCATATCGCACCCGACGTAGAACTCGTCGTTGTTCGCCGGGTTGATGTTTGGTGAGTAGAGTGAGCCGCCGCCGCCAACGCCACGTGAGGACCAGTGCATGGTTTGCGAGAGAATCTCGCCACCGGGATGGATCAGCAGTCCCCATGTACAGAAGAAGACAACGAGAGGGAACACGGTCCGCCCGGTTGTTTTCATTTCCCCTCCCCCCGATTTCTCATAGAGAGAATGTACAACTCGGATCCCCAAAATGAAAGATCCCTGCCGCTCTGAAGGCAGGGATCTTCCGTTGTTCCAGCCTCAACCATGTTCCGGCGACGGTCACTGCACCTGCGTCATGCCTTCCAGCTCGTCGGCCAGGCCGTTCGCATCATAGAGCTTCCGGAGGCATTCGATGATCCCCGCCGGGTGTACTGCGACCGCCCGGTTGGTCGCTTCAGAGTACATGAACCGGCCGGGAAGGCTCTCGATGTTCCCGTCGAATATCAACCCGACAAACGCCCCCTCGCGGTCGACGACGGGAGACCCCGAGTTCCCGCCGATGATGTCGCATGAGCAGACAAAATTGAGAGGCGTGGAAAGATTCAATTTCGATTCCCCTTCGACGAACCGTGCAGGGAGAGCCCATGCGCCTTTGTTGCCGAAACCGAGCGCCCTGTCATACAGCCCGTGCAGCGTCGTCATCGACGGCGCCTGGGTGCCGTTCATGGGATATCCTTTGACTGTCCCGTAGGAGAGCCGGAGTGTGAATGTGGCATCAGGGTTGACCGACTTGCCGTGCACGGCGAACCGGGCCTTGCCGATCGCCTCACCGGCGGAGGCCGTCGGTCCGGTGATGTACTTCTCATTCCATTTCCGCGTTTCCGTCATGAGTGGGGCGAGCTTCCTTGCGAGGAGGATCATCGGATCCGTTGAAGCCGCAACGGCGGATTCCCCCCCTTCGAAGAGCTGCTTGCGGACCTGGACATCGGCCATCCGTGTGCCGCCGACGAGCTCTCTGGCGACGACTTCGGGGGTGCGGCCGTTCAGGACCTCTTTCAGGAACAGGTCATCGGCGCTGATGTTCTCGACAGCTTCCACAAGCCCGTCGGCCACCTGAACCTCTTCGAGTTCCGGATAGACGGGCGCGGGGGAGAAGAGACGGAATTTCGTACCGGGGAGATTCGCCTCCTGGTACGGCGCCTGGCGGTCGCCGTTAGGCTTTTTCAATTCCTCCGCAGACTGGACGATCTGGAGCGCCATCTGGAAGAGCCTTCCGCGAAGCGTCCGGTATGTCCCCTGGCGGGACATGAGTTTCTGCCGCTCGAGGACCGTGGTGATCGTGTCCCACGCCCATCCGTATGCTTTCTTCCATTCGGGATTGGCGTTGACCCGGTCACGCAGATCCTTGTCTTCCTGGTATTTTTTTGACATCAGGTTCTTCTCCAGAAGACCCTGGTATTCCCCTTCCGAAGCTTTCCGGCTGTTCTCCATCCCGAATATGCTCCCGGCAGCCTGCCGTGCCTGCTCGGGTCCGCGGGAAGAGTATTTCCTCAGGAGGTCAAGTGAGCGGCCGAGGCTTTTGAGCCGTGCCGGATATGCGATGTCACGCTGGTACTCGGTCTGGGCGTACGTTTGCAGCCGGTTGGTGGAACCCGGGTGGCCGGAGACAAATACGGGGTCTCCATCCTTTGCGCCAGCGGTTTTCCACTTAAGGAACTGGGCCGTGTTGGCGGGCTTCCCCCCCTCGTACGCGCGGAAGAATGTGATATCAAGATCGTGCCGCGGGAAGGTAAAATTGTCCGGATCGCCGCCGAAAAATGCAATCTGCACTTCCGGGGCCATGACAAGGCGGACGTCCGTGTACTTCTTGTACAGGTACAGCCAGTATTCGCTCCCGTTGTAGAATGCCACGATGTCGGCCTTGAGACCGGACTTCTCCGAGGCTTCCTTCGTGATGCCGGCTGTGACGGAACGGCGTACGTCGAGCGCCTCCCGGGGAGACATGGCCGGATTGACCGCTCCCAGGACCCGATCCGTTACGTTCTCCATCGACATAAGGACATTCAGCTCGAGGTCGGGGCATTTCAGCTCTTCGGCCGTTGTGCGCGCGTAGAACCCCTGTGCGACGAGATCACGGTCCTTGGTGGAGAGCTTCTGGAGCTGGCCCCGACCGACGTGGTCGTTTGTCAGCAGCAGCCCGTTCGGGCTCACGAACGACCCCGAGCCTCCATCCCCGACACGGACGCTGGCCAGGCGTACATGGTCCAGCCATTGCTGTGTCGGTTCGAATCCGTAAAGTTCCTTGAGCTGTTTCCGCGGAGGATTGTCGAACGTCCACATCCCCTCCCCTGCGAACAAAGGCAGAGCCCACATGACAATGGCGACGACGAGGCAAACAGATGCCAAGGCGCGCCGCGCGTTGGTTTGCATACTGACTCCTTCGGGAATTTAGATAAGAACAGCGAAAGGTTACAGACAGCGAGGAATTTGCCCCTAAAGATACCAACATCAGGAAAGAGAAGCAACATTTCGCTTGACTTTCGATCTCCGGCAGATTAACTTTGAGGTAGAAAGTACTTTGAGGACTTAGCCATGGATGAACTCGAGAGCGGACTCCGGGACATATCGGCCATTCGCTCGATGATGGAGCGGGCGTCGAAATTCCTGTCATTGAGCGGCCTCTCCGGAATCAGCGCGGGGGTCGTTGCGCTTGCAGGGGCTTGGGCAGCCCACCTGGCCGTGCAAGACTCGGGCGCGCACATCCTTCCCCCGGGGGAGGTGGGAACAGGCGATGCGTGGCTCGGCAGGTTCCTTATCACCGACGCGATTTCTGTCCTCGTCGTCGCACTGGCGTGTTCCACGTTCTTCTCCGTGCGGATGTCCAGAAAGAAGGGCTACCCTCTCTGGGGGCCGACAACCATCTACCTGCTCGCCGCCCTGATGATCCCGCTCGCGGCCGGGGGGGCCTTCTGCGGCATCCTCCTGGTTCACGGGATCTACAGCCTCCTCCCCTCCGTTATGCTTGTCTTCTACGGGCTTGCACTCCTGAATGCGGGGAACTTCACATTCGGCGAGGTCCGCTATCTAGGGGTTATTGACATACTTCTCGGACTGACCGCCGGTTTCCAGCCGGCGCTCGGTCTCATACTCTGGGCCGGCGGGTTCGGACTGCTGCACATAGTCTACGGCATCCTCCTCTACACGAAGTACGAGAAGTGATCCGATCGATTGAAAATCTGAACAAGGCATTCGACAACCGCATCCGGCTTACGATCATGTCCGTGCTGTTCGTGAGGGAGGAGGTCGACTTCAACGACCTGAAGAAAATGCTCGGTGTCACCGACGGCAACCTTGCAACGCATGTCGCCGTCCTGGAGCGGCACAAATACCTGAAGGTGAGAAAGCTCTTTGTCGGCAAGAAGCCACGCACGACCTATGCGATAACAGAGTCCGGCAGTGAAGCGTTCGCCGCCCATGTCGACGCACTCGAGGATGTCATCCGGGGTGGAAAGAGGTGACTTTTTTTGCCCATTCACTTTGTATTTCAAAGTACTTTGAAAGGACTATTATCATGGACAAGATTCCCCGTCCCGCCTCCCTGCTGATTGCGGGCGCCCTGGCACTCGGGATATCGGCGGACCTGCTCCTGCGAAATTTCCCCCCGGGGCTCAATTATTCACTCTGGCTTCTTTTTCTTATCGCGGTGCCGCCGTTCATCGCGCAGCGGCTGGACCATTCGCTCGTGAGGGGCTGGAAGCTCCTGGCGGCACCTGGCGCACTTTGCGCCCTGAGTCTCTTGTGGAGGGATTCTCCCGTCCTGTGCCTGATCAATGTCGCCGGCGCACTCTGCGGATGTACTCTCATGACCACCAGGACCGCGAGCCGTGGAGTCCGCGAATCGACTTTTTTTGAGCTGGGCCACGGGATGCTCGTCCACGTGGTTCACGCAACCGCAGGAGCCGGATTCCTCATTGCAAGGGGAGTCTACTCCGCCAACGCCGGGGAGAAGCGGGGAAAACTCGCGTTTCCCTCCCTCCTGAGGGGGCTGGCCGTTGCCGTGCCGTTCCTCCTTCTTTTCGGCTCACTGTTCGCCGCCGCCGACGCTTCATTCGAACATCTAGTCGGCCGCCTTTTCGATTTCGATCTCTCCTCGATCTTTCTCCACCTTGTCGTTACCGGGTCCGTCGCGTGGGTTGTCGCGGGATTCCTGCGCGGGAGCCTCGTCGCCGAAGAAGTCCCGGCCCCGGCAACACTGAGAGAATCGTTTTTCTCACTGGGGATCATCGAAGTCGGCGTGCTGCTGGGGCTGATTGACGCGCTCTTCCTCCTTTTCGTGGTGCTGCAGGTCCCCTATCTCTTCGGCGGCGCGACGACGGTCGCCGGTACGGCAACCCTTACGTACTCCGGCTATGCACGGAGGGG
>DASVIU010000546.1:0-5634 GCA_036386275.1 Bacteroidota bacterium
ACCCTGCGCCCGGTACCCTCCGCCCCCGGCCCCGTAGGAACGGTAACGGAACCCTCCAAAACCCGGAGCATACGCCCGGTGGTAATAGTAGGGTCGATAGAAGCCGCCCCAGTATCCCCCCCAGTAGGATGAAAAATACCAGGGAGACAACCACGGAGAAGCTCCCCACCAGTAGTACGGCGGGTAACCTGCATAGTATCTTCCGGGTTCTTCACCGCCTCCCCAGGGCTCATCCGTCCTCATCATTGCGCTTATGACGGTATCGCTTACACCAGAATCAGCAAGCGCGATAACCTCAGGGGTACGGAGATGAAATGCCGATCCTGAGTTGTTGATCATGCTGATGATGACGTTGTCGCCAATCCTGGCCTTCGAAAGCGCAATGACATCCTGTGTCGTCATCAGGGCAAGCGAATCCCGCACCGGCGGACGTTCCCGGTAGTGATACCTCGAATATTCAGGCACGCACCCTGCGGCCGTGAGCGCAAACACCAGGACAGCAAGTCCCGTTGTTGTTCGATTCATTTCCCCTCCCTTCTTCCTGCCGGCGATCAAGCCGATGAAGACCGGACGCCGACGACATCCCATGGCCAGGCGTGGCGGCAGGAAAATTGTGGTTGTACGGAAACATGTGATTTGGGTGGGGGGTGATGGTGGTGAAGCGAAACCCCTACTCCTCGATATAACTAACATCTGCAGCAACAAACAAGTGCCCGGTCTTGACAACAGCCTTTCCCGTTAGACAACCGGCAGGCACCCGGGTTTAATCTCCATCCTACCCGACCGCCAATCTACTTTGCGGCGGCTTTGCACCGGTGCGAGACCCCGTTCCCGTTAAATGCTTCAATGGCAAAGTAATAGCCGCGCCCGCGACGAGAATGTTCGATTGCAACGGATGGCCTTGAGGGTTATCCTCTGTGCATTGCTTCTTTGACCCTCCCGGGAATCATGGGGAGCTCGAAGACTCTCGCGCCGACCGCGTCATAGATCGCATTTGCGATCACGGCACCCATCGTGACTATCGCCGGTTCGCCTCCTCCCTGGGGGGGAGAATTCTCATCGTCCAGGATGTGTGTTTCAATCTTCGGAAGCCAGGAGAACCGGGGGATTTCATATGTCCCGAAATTGACATCCGTGATCTCCCCTCCTTTGAAATGGAGCCCCTCACGCAGGGCATATCCGAGTCCCATCGTGATGCACCCCTCCATCTGGATTGTCGCTCCCGCGGGATTGACAACAAGCCCCATGTCCTGCACTGCGAGGACCCGCTTCACCCTGACATCTCCCGTCCCTTTGTTCACTTCGACCTCGGCGATCGATGCCACGTACGTCCCTGCATCAATGCCGAGGGCGACGCCGAGCCCCCTCCCGCTCGGAGATTTCGCCGGCTTCCAGCCGAATTTTCCGGCTGCGGTCTGGAGCACGCGCTTCATTTTGGCATCCGAAAGATGCTGCAGGCGGAATTCAACGGGATCGATCCCCGCTTTTGCAGCCATGATGTCAATCTGCGATTCCCTGGCAAACGAGTTGGAGTTGTTCCCCGGTGCGCGCCACGCACCGGTGGCAAAGGGATGAGTCCCCTCCCCTCCAACCCAGCTCGAATTGTACGCCGTGGTCCTGTGGTTCGGGATTTCATAGAATTGCTGTGATCCCCTTTCGCCGGCGAAGTACACGTTATAATCCCAGAAACTGATCCTCCCTTTTCCCGTAATCCCGGACCTGATTTTGATCACTGCCGCCGGGCGGAACGTATCGTAGAAGAATTCCTCGTTTCTCGTCCAGGCCACCTGGACCGGGCTCCCGGAGAGGCGGGCAAGGCGTGCCGCTTCGACAACCTGGCGGTGCGCTGTCTTCCCACCAAACCCTCCTCCGACGAACGGCGTAATCACTCTGACGTCTTCCGTGCGGAAGCCGAGTTCTTTCGCCACTTCTTCCCTCGCCCCGAAGGGGGCCTGCGTCGAGGCCCAGACGGTCGCCCTCTTTCCCTCGATCTTTACGACAGCCGTGTGCGGCTCCACCGGGGCGTGCGCGACGTACGCATTGAAATATGTCTGTTCCAGAACCGAGGTGGACCCCTTCTCCCCGACCGTGAGATCTCCTCCCGAGGCAATCACCTTCCCCGCGGGGGCGACTTTCAGCAGGTGCTCGTAGATCGACCTGTCGTCGACTCCCGCTGGCGGGGTGTCGAACTTCGCCTTGATTTTCGAGAGTGCCGAGTGTGCTACATCCGGGTATTTGTGAAGAACCGCGACAAGGTCGCCGTCCCGGATCACGCGGGCCCCCTCCACCTTGCCGGCTTCGCCGGTATCAACGTCGATGAGTTTCGCTCCGTGCGCAGGAGGGCGGAGAATCTTCGCGTAGAGCATCCCCGGGAGGTCGATGTCCCCCGCATATTTCGCCTTGCCGGTGACCTTCTCGCGTGCATCCCTCCGGGTGAGGGGCTTGCTCATGATCTTGAATTCCGACGGATTCTTGACGACCACCGGGTCGGTGAGGTGACGTTCGATCTTCTTCCCCTTTGCCAGCGCGGCGTAGGCAATGCGGGTCTTCGTATTCGTCCGGTCAAACACCACACCCCCTTCCGTCGCCAGATCCTTCGCCGGAACCTTCAGTTGTTCAGAGGCCATCTCGATCAGGACCCTCCTCGCCTCCGCACCTGCAGTCCGGAGCGAGGGGCCGAATGCGCGGGTACTGAGCGAGCCAAACGTCCCCCTGTCCCACGGGCAGAGATCCGTATCCCCCATGACCATGTCGACGTCATCGATACGGACATCCAGTTCGTCGGCGAGCATCTGAGCCAGGGACGTGACGATCCCCTGTCCCATCTCGATCTTGCCGGTATAGCATGCCACCCGGCCGTCCTCACCGATTCTCAGGTACGCATTGAAGTCCGAAGGGAGATTCTGCTGTAAGGCCCTTCCAGGCCCCTCCTGCGTGAAGAAGGAGACATCCCGGATCTTGAAGAAGAGGAATATACCGGTCCCGGTTGTTTGCAGGAACCGGCGGCGATCCATAGGAGATGCGGCCTCTTCGGCGTCGTTTTCCCAGTACTGGTACTCGTTCATGTCAATGCCCTCCATGCATTTCTTCGGCGGCCGCCCGGATGGCCTGAATGATCCGGTTGTGCGCTCCGCAGCGGCACAGGTTGTCGTCCATCCCTTCGACAATCTCGGCGGCGGACGGCTTCGGATGTTTCCGCAGGAACGCGTACGCATTCATGATCATGCCCGGCGTGCAATACCCGCACTGGAGCGCATCGTGCTCCATGAACGCCTTCTGCACGGGGTGCAACCCACCGTTTCCCGCCAACCCCTCGATCGTCACGACCTCTTTATCGCGGACATCTTTCACGGACGTCTGGCAGGAACGGACCGCTTCCCCGTTGACGATCACCGTGCACGCGCCGCAGAAGCTCTCACCACATCCGTATTTTGTTCCCGTGAGGCCGAGATCGGTGCGGAGGACCCACAGGAGCAGCCGGTCGCTGTCGACCGTCACAGAGGCGGGTTTGCCGTTGAGTTTGAAACGGATGGTTTCTTCCATGGGGCACACTCCTAACTTCGTGTTTGTCGATTCAGCCGATCCTGAATGAGGTCATGGAGATCGCACCGAGCTCTGTCCTGTCGTTGAAGAAGGAGACCGTTTCCCCTTCTTCTTTCAGGCCGAGCGGATAGAGAAGCGGGATATAGTGTTCCGGCGTGGGGACCCCCATCTGGACCTCTTTGCTGAGAGACCGGTAATTGATGAGCATCTCACTCCCGTCCCCCGCGATAAGGCGCTTCAACTGGTCGTTCGCATCTCTGGCCCAGTCGAACCCTTCCGCCGCCTTCCAGTCGATCATCCTGAGGTTATGCACCATGTTCCCGCTGCCTGCAATCAGGACGCCCTTCCGGCGGAGGGGGGCAAGTTCCTTGGCAAGATCGAAATGCCATCGGGGATCCTTCGTGCGGTCAAGGCTGAGTTCAATCACGGGGACGCCGGCGTGGGGGAACAGGTGCCGAAGGACGCTCCAGCATCCGTGATCGAGCCCCCACTCGAAGTCGAGGCCGACCTCCGTCGTCGTGATCCTCCGTTTTGTTTCCTGTGCGAGTTCGGGGCTTCCGGGAGCGGGATACTGCACTTCATAAAGCTCCGGGGGAAAACCGCCGAAATCGTGAATCGTCTGCGGCTTCTCCATCGCAGTAACAAACGTTCCTCTTGTCTCCCAGTGCGCCGAAACGCACAGGATTGCATTCGGCTTCGGGAGTGCTTTGCCGGCCTCCCGCCATCCCCGGGAGAATTCATTGTCCGTGATGGCATTCATCGGGTTGCCGTGACCGACGAACAGCAACGGCATCGGACCGGTGTCGCCGAGCGAGGAGGTGATCCTGCTCAGGTCAGAAAGGTCCATGGCAGGCACCTATTCCAGGCCGTAGAATTTTTTGCATTCCGCTTCCCTCCCCCGGATGACCCGTTTCCCCTTCATCGGACCACGCTGTTCGGTCACGACCGTGCACTGGTTCTCTCCCTTCCCGCTTTCATAATAGACAACAACCCAGTCGTTCGTCCTGGCGAGCTTGTGCGCTGTTGCCGTGTTGGAAAACATGACCGTAAACTTCCATCCTTTCCGGGTCGCGGCAAGAATCGGCAGCCACGCTTTCTTTTCCGGATTGAGGAGCTTCGGGGCGATGAGTTTGAGTTTGCGGGCCCCGGCCTTTTCGCGATACTCTGCATCGATGTCGAGTATGAGCGGAACAGGAATCAGCAGAGCTCCCGGCGCGGCAGGCGGATGTTCCTTCTTCGCGGTTCTTACCTTCTCCAGGTCTTCCGGCGTCACTTCTTTGCGGAGAGATTCAAGGAGTTCCACTTCGCCCGATTTCACGTATTCTTCAATCAAACCCGCAAGCCGTTCCCCGACACCCGGGACCCCCTTGAGTGCCCCGCTCCCGTTCTCCTTCACGATTTTCCCAATGGGAGATTTCGACGAGCGGACGGAGGCCGCGGCGGTGCGGTAGCTCCGCACGCGGAAAGGGTTTTCGTCCTTCGCCGCAAGGTGATCGGCAATGAGATCGAGGAGCGCGGCAATGCTGTCGTTCGATGGAAGGGAATCAGGCATTGGATCTCCCCGGAGACTCAGGTAGTGCGTTCATGATAGGGATTGATGCGTGGAGATTCAATCCCAGTAGCCGTTTCCTCCCTTTATGCAGAACTTCCCTCCTCCCAGGAAGAACATGGCGAGTGCGCCCAGCAGTATGAGGGCGTCAAGCTCAATCGCCCACCCGCCCCCCGCCTCTTTAATCGAGAATATCTGGTTCCTGTGGAACATGTAGATTGCCACGATCATGTTAATCATAATCAACGGCGCCGCAATGCGTATGCGATATCCGAGAATCAGCATGAGCGGCGCTATGAACTCTCCGATATATACCCCATAGGCAATGAATCCCGGCAAACCGATTTCAGCAAGCGGGGCTTTGAGCCAATCCACGCCGTGGAGGATTTTGAAGTACCCGTGGAGAATGAGCACGAATCCGACGGAGATCCTCAGCAGCAACTTCCCGATGTCTTCAGATTTTCCTGCAGTCATTTGCGTTCCTCCCGATCAGTCCACACGCTCAAACGTGAAAATCTCCCGCGTATCTTTTCCCTTTTGGG
>DASVIU010000547.1:0-5868 GCA_036386275.1 Bacteroidota bacterium
TTCCCCCTCCGGCAGGCGTAACCAGATGTGTCCACAGACTCATTCGAAGCCACATCAATCCCATGGAGGGCATCATGAAATCCAACTCAATGTTATTCGCAGCCGTCCTTATGGCAGCGGTCGCTGTTCCGGCACCCGGCCAATCTGCTGGCAATCCCGCGGGAAACCCGTCCGCCCCATCGGTTCGCTACACGGAGCCCAGAGTCCGTTCAATCGAGTCCAATTACAGGGCATGCCTGGCCAGCGCCAACGAAGGCGTCGTCGAATCCGCCATTGCCCAGTGCGTGAAGATGAAATGGGCATTCCCAGCGATGCAGCTTGAAGATCTGAGAGGCTCACTCGGGACGCTCGCGACAGGGGGGAAGACGGCAGCGATCCGGTATAAGGCCTACCTCGCCAGCCTGGTCTATGATTCCCCTTCGATCTTCATTGGTGAAAGCGGGCAGGAGTACGCATGGGATGAGGATTTGATCAACGCCATCGGTACGCGGGCCCAGAAGGCGCTCCTTGGGCATAACGCTGACCAGTCGCGCGGGTTCTAGCAGTCCCGCTGATTTCAGGCGGGGCTGATCTCTGCGACAAGATTTGACAATTCTTGACACATCTGGAACGCACGGAACATATCTGTTGACGATATTGACGGCACAGATACCCCGTGGAGGAACGCAAATGACTACCGTACGAATTCTGCTGTGGAGTTCCTGTGCACTGGCCCTACTGACCTCCCTCCCTGTTGTTGTCAGTGCACAGGAACAGCGGATGATCGAAGATCTTCGCGGAAATTGGAAATTCCAGATCGGTGACGACCAACGATGGGCCGACCCGTCGTTCAACGACGGAAAGTGGGACAACATATTTGCGCCGTCGCCGTGGGAGGATGAAGGGTATCCCGGTTACGACGGTTACGCCTGGTACAGAAAACAGTTCGTCGCCCGGGAAGACTGGCGGGAAAAAGTCCTCTCTCTGCACATGGGAACAATCGACGATGCAGACGAAGTATATGTCAACGGGCATTTCATCGGGTTCGGCGGGCAATTTCCACCTCACTATGTCAGTGAATACGGCTGGTCGAGGGAGTATTTCCTTCCTGCGTGGTGTCTCCGGTTCGGCGCGAGCAATGTCATTGCCGTACGCGTGTATGACTCCCAGCTTTCGGGGGGTATCACCGGGGGAAAAGTCGGGATTTACCAGCAGTCCGATCCTCTGCGTCCCGGGCAATCGCTCGCTGGAACATGGAAGATCAAAACGGGCGACGATTTCGCCTGGAAGGAACCCGGCTTTGACGATGCGTCGTGGAATGACGCGGCTGTGCCGCTGTACTGGGAAACTCAGGGGATGAAGGACTACGACGGCTTCGCATGGTACCGGTACCGGTTCCGCCCGTCCTCCAGCCTGGAAGGAAGAACGCTCATACTTCTGCTCGGGAAAATCGATGACGTCGATGAGACATATCTGAACGGCGAGAGGATCGGCCGTACGGGATCGATGAACCCCCACTCCGGAAGGATCAAGACATCGAACGAATACGCTGAACTCCGGGCATACACGATCCCGGCCGGACTCCTGAAATCCGGGGAGGACAATGTTATTGCCGTGCGGGTCTACGACTCGTGGCTCCACGGCGGGATCTACGATGGGCCTGTCGGCCTGATCACGCGGGATGCATACATGGAGTGGAAGCACCGCCACAGGGACAGGAAGAACCCGTGGGAATTTCTGAAAGGATTCTTCGAATAGACGCATTTTTGCCGCATCTTTTTCCCTCCCCGCCCGTATAACGGAATACGCCTTCTGGCGGACATTCCGATTACCGCAACCAGACCGTTCACACCATTCCATAATCAGCCATATCGTTTGGAGGGATCATGATGTGTTTTCATCGCAGGCGCATGGGCGCCATTATGCTGGCGGCCACACTGGCCGTAGCCCCGCTTCTGGCCCAGCAACCCCCCGCAAACCCCGCCATATTTCACGGTCTAGACCCAAAGAACATCGACAGAGCAGTGAATCCCGCGAGTGACTTCTACAAGTTTGCAGACGGCGGGTGGCTTGCGGCCAATCCTGTCCCCGCGGAATATTCGCGCTGGGGAAGCTTCAACGAGCTGCTCGAGAAGAATATGCGTGACCTTCACTCGATCCTCGATGAAGCGGCGGCAAACACCGGCGGTTCCCGGACCGCCAATGTGCAAAAGATCGGCGATTTCTACGCCAGCGCAATGGATTCCGATGCCGCGGAGAGGGAGGGGACAAAGCCTCTCGCCGACGAATTCAGCCGGATCGCGGCGATCGCATCGCCTTCGGACATCCCGGCGGCGGTCGCACATCTCCATGTCTTCCTGGCCAATCCCCTGTTTGGTTTCTACGTGAACCAGGATGCGAAGAACTCCAGGGAGGTCATCGCACAGGTCCGCCAGGGGGGACTCGGTCTCCCGGACAGGGACTATTACACAAAAGAGGATGACCATTCCCGGGAAATCCGGTCGCAGTATCTCGGCCACATCCAGAAACTTCTCGAGCTGGCCGGAGACGATGCGGCAACCGCCGCGGCAAACGCAAAGACTGTGATGGCGATCGAAATGCGGCTGGCAAAAGCCTCCATGACCCGTGTCGAGCAGCGCGACCCCAATGCAACGTACCACAGGATGACTGTGTCAGACCTGAGCGACCTCGCTCCCGGTTTCGGATGGAGGTCCTATTTCTCCGCGATAGGCAAGTCGAGCCCCGGCCCGATCAACGTGGAACAGCCCGGCTTCTTCAAGGAAGTGAGCGCCATGATGAATGACGTGCCGGTGGCCGACTGGAAGACGTATCTCCGGTGGCACGTCGTCAACGCCGCTGCACCCTGGTTGAGCTCCGCTTTCGTGGCGGAGAATTTCCGTTTCCGCGGCGAAGTGATGACCGGTGCGAAGCAGATCCAACCCCGCTGGAAGCGCGCACTCAGGGTGACCGACAGGGACCTGGGAGAGGCGCTCGGTATGCAGTACGTGAAAAGGTACTTCCCGCCGGCGGCCAAGGCGAGGGCGCTCGAAATGGTCGAGAACCTGCGCGCCGCGTTCAAGGAGAGGCTCAAGACCCGTACGTGGATGAGCGACGATACCAAAGCGAAGGCACTCGACAAGCTGGCCTCATTCAAGGTCAAGATCGGTTACCCGGAGAAGTGGCGCGATTATTCCGCGTTGACGATCGACAGGGGCCCGTTCATAGCAAACCTGCTGCGTGCCAGCGAGTTCGAGTTCAAGCGCGAGCTTGAAGAGATCGGACAGCCGGTCGACCGCACGAAGTGGGGTATGACCCCCCCGACGGTCAACGCGTACTACAATCCCCAGCTCAACGAAATCGTCTTTCCTGCCGGCATCCTCCAGCCCCCCTTCTTCGATCCGGAGGCCGACAACGCCGTCAACTACGGAGGGATGGGGGCGGTGATCGGACACGAAATGACACACGGGTTTGACGATGAGGGGAACAAATTCGACTCCGAGGGGAACCTGAAGGATTGGTGGAAACCTGTCGACAGGATTGCGTTCGACTCGCGGGCGCACCTGCTCGAGCAGCAGTATAGCGAGTGCGTCGTAGTCGACACGATCCATGAGAACGGGAAACTGACGCTCGGGGAGAACATCGCCGACCTCGGCGGCCTGACGATCGCATTTGCGGCCCTCAAGAAATCCGAAGAGGGAAAACCCGTTCCGCCGCAGATCGACGGCTTCACGGCCGAGCAGCGCTTTTTCCTGGCATGGGCGCAGATATGGAGGGCGAATTACCGGGACCAGGAGCTCCGCCGTCGTGTCCTCCTGGATCCGCATGCCGTCAGTCCCCTGCGCGTCAACTGCCCGCTGTCGGACATGCCGGAGTTCCAGCAGGCCTTCGGTCTGAAATCCGGCGACCCGATGGTCCGTCCTGAAATGCTCCGCGCGAGCATCTGGTAGCCGGAGAAGTGCGATCTGACAGACCAGGCTCCGCAGCCTTTCGTGCCGCGGGGCCTGTTGATTTTCAGCCCCCGAGTCCGTAGTTTCACCACGGCGCGTACCCGATTCTCGCTCTGGCTTCTGCCCACTTATCCTTTTGTCCGCATGTTGGTGAACATCAGAAACGCATGGCGCGACCCCGCGTGGAGAACGGAGCTTGCCGTGACGGGTGCCCTCCTCGTCCCGGTTCTCATTGCCCTGACGCACTTCCTTGATGCGGTGGAGCGGAGGCGCGGCGCCACCCTGACGGATCCTGTCCTTGCCCTCTTTCCCGCGGTGAACCTCACCTGGTTGACGTTTCTGATCATCTACGCGGGGATCATTGCCGGGCTTGTGGTCCTCGTGCAGAACCCGCGGCGCCTTCTTCTGGTCTTCCAGGCGTACGCGGTGATGGCCCTCTTCCGCATGGCGGCGATGTACCTGACTCCACTCGAGCCTCCTCCCGGAATCATCGAGCTGAGGGACCCGTTTGTCGAATTCTTCGGCGGGGGAACGACGCTCACGCGAGATCTGTTCTTCTCAGGCCATACCTCGACGACATTCCTTCTTTTTCTTGTAATCCCCGGCAGAGGGTTGCGGGTCGCCTATGCCTGCGCCACGCTTCTGGTCGGACTCTGTGTTGTGCTCCAGCACGTTCATTACACCGTGGATGTGGTTGCGGCCCCGTTTTTCGCGTACGGGGCGTACTCAATCGTGCTCGGGATTTGCAAAAGAAGGGGCATTGTGGTTAATTGATGCTCAGGAAACCCCGTTCTTCCATATACGGAGCAGTGCTTCATGGCGGATCAAGTCGTGCGCCCGGTTCCCCCTTCGGCCCCGGTAAAAGCAAAGAAACGTCCGAAGGAACTTGCTGTCGTCAACCAGGCAGGCTGTACGGGCTGTGAGGTCTGTATTGAGTTCTGTCCGGTCGATTGCATACTCACCGTCCCGGGCCCGGAATATGACCAGCACAAGAAGCTTGTAGAAATCGATCTCGACATATGCATCGGCTGCAAGCTTTGCGTGAAGTACTGCCCCTGGGAGACCATCGAAATGATCCCGAGCGCGGAATCGCTCCAGGTCGCCACCGGGTGGACGCAACGGTCTGTCCTGCCCCAGGCGGAGTGGATACAGAACGCTCCGGGAATCGAAATTGTCCGGGAGGGCCCGCTTCCCCTTCCGGGTTCGAAGCAGTCCTGACCAAATACATCCACCATTGAGAGAGGTTACGCATGAAAATCTACAGTCGCACGCAATTCACCGGACTCTGCCTGGCGCTCCTCCTTGCCGGATCGGCGTTCGGCCAGGGTCTCTACTGGGAATCCACTACCACCGGCGGACCACTCGGCGACAAGGGGAACGTCTCCCAGAACTTCGCGATGCCGAGGATGTTTAAGATCGTGAATCCTACGATGGTCATGATACTCAGGATGGATCAGGAGAAGATCTACAACATTGATCCTGCAAAGAAGACCTACTCTGAAATGACGTTTGTCGAGATGGAGGCGTACGCAAAGAAAGCGGGGGATCGGATGGCCCAGTACAAGGAGAAGATCAAGAACATGCCTCCCGAACAGAGGAAGCAGATGGAGGCCATGACCAGCATGATGGGGGGGGGAGCCGAGGCGGCCATTGAGATCTCTGCGACCGGTGAGAAGAAGACGGTAAGCGGGTTTGCCTGCACCAAGTACCTCATGAAACGCGGCGACAAGGAATTGATGTCGATGTGGGTGACAAAAGACGTGACCGGCTTCGACAACCTCCGGAAAGACTGGATGGAATTCGGGAAGCGGATGGCCTCATTGACAAACATGTCGGGGCTGGGCGAGGCATACCAGAAAATCGACGGGTTCCCGATGGAGACGGACACGGAAATGATGGGAAAGATGATCACTGTTGTCACGAAGGTCGAGAAGAGGTCCAC
>DASVIU010000548.1:0-4840 GCA_036386275.1 Bacteroidota bacterium
CCTTCGCCTCCTTGCGTATGTCGGCCTCGCACCCGGAAAAGAAATCCCGCATCGACTCGGGGGGGAGTATATAAGCGCTCCGCCGCCTCGATTCCAGGCGTTTCGTCAGCGCCTCGAGCTCCCGTCCTCTTTTCAACCCGATAGCCCCCAGGACGGACTGTTCCCGCTCCAGGATGGTTTCGAGCGCGTCCATAGCCTCCCGTGTCACCGCCTGCACCCTCTGCTGGAACTCCTGGATCTTCTTCTCGTAGTGGCTCCGGGCGGTTTCGGCCTGCGAGAACTTGATCCGGTTGCTGATGCTCCGTCCTGCGAATGCACCGCTGATCCCCCCGATGATCGCGCCCACCACGCTCCCCATTCCCGGAGCGACGGCTGTCCCGATCGTCGCGCCCGCTTTTGCTCCCGCAAAGCTCCCGATCCCTGTCCCGGCGGCATCCAGTCCGATGTTCTTCATCGAGGTCAGCAGGTTCGTGTGTTTTCTCTTCAGGAGCCGGATTTCCCGGAGCGTGGAGAGTCCCAGTGTGAGGAACGGATTCTGGAAATCGACGTCGCCCACGGAGGCGAGTACAGGGACGTGCGGTGCCGCAACGGCAACATTTCCGGCTAGCGCTTTGTTCGTTCCGAAAGCCGCGTCGAACCCTCCCCCCCCGATGATACTCAGCCTGTATGATCCCGGGGCGTGATCGATCGTGAAGAGTCCCTCTTGTCCGCTGAAGAAATCTCCGGGGGTCAGTATGCTGGTGCCGGGGTATTCCTCGAAGTGATTCTGAAAATCGAATTGTAGCGGCTCCCCGAGATCGAATGTCCTGCCGTCCACAGCAGCCTGATGGATCCCCCGGTCGGGATTCTCCGCAAACGACACGCTGTGCGCGCGCCCCTTCAGACTGTCGGCAACGATCTGTTCGGCAAACAGCCTGTCATATTTCCCGGCATTCCTTTTTTCCTCGCCCGCACTTGCCCTCCAGTGGGAGGGCTTGCGGAGATCGGCAAAAGCCTCCAGCCGTCTGTGGAGGAGGTGCGAGACCGATTCTGAAACGTGGCCGTCCGTTTCGTGGAGCTTGTGAAGCGTCATCGCCCCCGTCCAGCCGGACTCCCCCGACTTGCTGATAATCGAAAGCCTGCTCAGGTTCTGCCGGTGTATCCATTCGGTCCAGGGGGGACCCCCTTCGTCGAGTCCGAATCTGTGGAGCTGTTCTCTTTCCTTTGCGGAAAGATGAGCGTCGGGGAAGACGTCCTCCAGGATCGTTGCCAGCGGAACGGGCTCTCTCGATGGACGATAGTAAAATTGGGCTCCAAGCCGTCGCACTCTGAGCGCCCTGGACCCGGCGTAAACGAACGTCGCGATCAAAATCAGTCCGGCCGCGGCTTCTATGAGTAAGGGGCTCTCCAACGTTTCCTCGGAAAAGGGTAGTCGCAAAAAACCATCTAATTGTGTCGAAAAGGAATGCAAAAGTCAAAGGAGAAAGTTGACTTTTATCCCTGTTCAAAATACATTCAAACGCTTTCTCTGTTCTCTCTTCATATCAATTACCCCAGCAACGGCAATGCGGTCTGCTCCGTCCCCCGTAGCCATGCAATTCAAGAAGCATGTCACCGCTTATGCCGTTTTTTTGTCTCTTTCCCCCCGTCACCTAAACCAGGATCTCATTACCACAATTGAAAGGAAAACCCATGCCAAATTGGAGGAGGGCTATCGGTGCTGGCCTTTGTTCCGGGGCGTTGCTCCTCGGTCAGAGTCTGGCCCCGCATTTCGCAGGTGCTCAGACTCGACAACCGGCCGCTGACGCATCACTCGGAAAGTCCATATACGAATCCAAATGCGTGGAATGCCACGGCAAGGAGGGGAAGGGAAACGGCCCAGCTGCTGCTTTCTTGAATCCACGCCCCCGGGATTTCACCGAAGGGAAATTCAAGTTCCGTTCCACGGGGTCGGGGAGCATCCCGACCGACGATGATCTCCTGAATACTGTCAGGAACGGCCTCCATGCTACTGCAATGCCCGATTGGAAACCGTTCATCGGGGATGACTCATTGAAGGCGGTCGTTGAGTATGTGAAGTCTTTCTCGATCCGTTTCTCGAGAGAGATACCGAAGCCGGTTAACATTGGTGCAGCGGTTCTTTCCTCCCCCGTGAGCATCGCGGCGGGGAAGAAGGTGTATGAGACACTGCAGTGCGGAAGCTGTCACGGAGTTGATGGAATGGGGAAGGATGCTGTGACGACAGAGTTCCAGGACGATTGGGGATATGAAATCAGGGCGACGAACCTCACGGAGCCCTGGACATTCCGGGGCGGTTCGACTCCCCGCGACATCTATCTCAGGTTCGACACGGGAATTGACGGCAGTCCGATGCCCTCCTTCGCCGGCTCGGCGACTGAGCATGAGATGTGGGACCTCGCGAACTATGTCGTATCGCTCGCGCGGAAGCCGGTCTGGACGATGAACGAGAGAGAAGTTATAGAATTCTATTCCGGGCTTGAGAGCGGGGCGAAACTGAATCCGGTGGCGAGAGGAAAATACATGGTTGCGACAGTCGGCTGTGCATTTTGCCATTCCCCTCTGAGGGAGGATGGGAGCATCATTGAAGAACTGAAATTCGCGGGAGGTCAGCGCTGGGACCTGTACCCGTTTGACAACGTCGTGTCGTACAACCTGACTTCGGACAAGGAAACGGGACTGGGAAACTGGACAGACGATCAGATAAAGACGTTTCTGACGAAGGGGATCCGCCGGAACGGAAAACGGATGATTCCCTATCCGATGCCTTGGCCCGCGTTTGCCTCGATGAAAGCAGAGGATCTGAATGCCATCGTGGCATACCTCCGGACAATTCCTCCGGTATACAATAGGATCCCGGACCCGCAGTCGCCGAACATATTCTCCTATCTCTGGGGGAAGTTCGAGGTCCTCGTACTTAAGAAAGACATCCCTCTTCACGCCTTCCCGGGGAACGCGGGGACGCCAAAAGAGAAAACGATATCCGCGATCGATGCCAGGATGGAAAAGCCAACAGGGGAGGGCCGGCAATGAAAAAGGTATTCAAATGGGTCGGAATAATCGTGGGGATACTGGTCGTGATCGCGTTTTTCGCGTTCCTCTATTTCATACCTCCGTTCACGCTCATCCCGCCCGAGGAATTCACCAGGCAGACCGTTGAGGCCGCCCCCTCGCTCGACGGGATCACCGATCCGGCGGTACGTGCTATCGCGGAACGCGGGAAGTACATCGCAACGGTGAACGACTGCAGCGGCTGCCACACGCCGCTCGGGGATCAGGGGCCGAAGTGGGACCAGTATCTCGCGGGAGGGAACAAGTCGACATTCAAAGGTTTCGGGACGTTTACCACGAGGAATCTTACCCCGGACGCGGAAACCGGTCTGGCCCGCCGCACCGACGAGCAGGTCCAGCGTGTACTCCGGTCCGGGCTCCTCCCGGAAGGGCGGGTCGCACATTACCGGGATATGCCCTGGGCGGCCTACTCGAACTGGACGCCGGAGGATAGGTACGCCGTGTTTGTGTATCTCCGGCACCTGAAGCCGGTCGTCCACCGCATTCCGGACGACAACACCGACACAGCGACCGACGACCCCACTGCGCTGGAGACCTTTTACAATCTCGACGTCGGCGTCTCGCCCAGCGGTGGCGTCACGGCAAAGAAGTAACCGTCTTTGCGAGCGAACTCGGGAAAGCGCGATCTCAGGATCTATTATGTCCTTATCAGGTACTGCAGCTTCAGGAAGTACTGCCTCACGGTTTGTCCTGTCCCGAACGGGGGACCGTAGTCCGTCAGGCTGTACGTCGAGCCCGCGTAGAAAATGGTGTAAGGGTTCAGCTTGTAGCTGAGGAGAGGATAGATGTCGATCTTGTTGTTGAACTGGTCATACTGCCCGATCAGGCGCAGCAGGAATTCCGACGTGAACTGGTAAATGCCCACCGTGCGGGCGATATATCCGTCGAAAAAGAGCTCCCCTGTCCCGACACTTCTCAGCCGGGCCCGTGAGAAGTCCAGTTCGATCTGAAACTGCGAGGTTGGCTTTATCATGGCCGTCAGGTTGATCGTATGCCCGGTGCCGAGAGCCGGTGCGTCGGAGCGGTTGATAAATCTGCCGAAGGCGAAATTGCCGTAGAGGGAGAGAACGCTTAACGGGCGGGAGTTGAGGTTAAACGACACCCTGTTGATATTCCGGAACTGTACCCCCTTGAACAGTTCGTCATTGACAAGGAAGTACACTGCGTTGATGTTGATCTGTCCTTTAAGCTGCGCATAGACGTTCGGCACCACCCATTGTTCTTTCTTGACTCCATCGTAGTTGTAATGGATCCCGGCATCGATCTCCGGTGCCCACATATCGACAAGCGCGCTGTTGGGATAGAAGGAATACCACTGGTTAAACATGGCAGTCCGGTTGTCGTTGCTTGGCACGAATCCGTCCTGTGCCTGGAATGTCGGACTCCTGTCCTGGTACTGAAGGTTGGCGCTGTACTCCCGTCCGTCGTGGCGGAGCGACAGGTACGTCCCGGATCCGCCGAACTGTTCTCCGTTAAACGCGGCATCATGTCCGGTCGACCCGAACTGCCGGGCGTCGGAGAAGAGGTTGAGGTCGTCCAGCTCCTTCGTGTCGGATAGGAACATCTCTCCGCGGAAAGAGTTGTTCCCCATGAATTTGTAATTCCAGTCGATGCCGCCGACATAGTTGTGCGCGCCTGTCGAGTTCCGTGTCGTCATCATGCCGCCGACGTATGACTCGTTCCCGAAATCGTAACGGCCTCGCACGATATTGGAAAACGAACGCTCCTGGCTCTCGACGACATCGCTCCCCTCTTCTCCGGGGACGATATA
>DASVIU010000549.1:0-3732 GCA_036386275.1 Bacteroidota bacterium
CGACAAGGAAGGATAGAAGAACTCGACCTCCGTCTGGAATACATGCGTCGCCCCGGGGAACTGGCCGGCAAAGGGGGCGCCGGAAATCGAAATGCTTCTCAGTGTTTGCGACGAATCCGACCGGAGTGAACTGAAATCCCAGGAGGTCTGACCGTGCTGGCCGATGTTAAGGGCCGACGTATGTTTATCGATCTTGTACGCCAGCGAGTCGCCTACTGCCAGCTGCGTACTCACATCAGCGGCTGTAATTGTAATTTGCCCGAGGGCGGGCATGCCGAACAGCGTCAGCGCACACATGAACACGAACGAAGTGGCAATTGTCTTCATGCATCCTCCAGGAGTGTTGTTGAGTGGTTTAGTATCCGATGCTTGCGTCTTCGAGAATTCAGCTACTGCCAACCCGATCTGCCGGTCGCGACCGGCAGCAAGTTCATTCCCAGTGCAACAAGTGTCCTCGTGCGCATTGTACAATCTCCTTCGTAGAGGCAGGTACGTTGTGTCGAACCGGTTATTGCTGATGCGAGCAGGCGATTCCCCGGGGAGATGCAGTGAGCGGGCCACGGGAATAACATCTCCCCGGGGTCCCCGTCGCTTCATGTGGGGAGAAGAGATGTCGTGCCAAAAAGCGTAACCTCGAAAAATGTACAGTCCCGCCGATACAAAAGCAAGGAGCGCTGAACAGGCATGGGTGACAGGACGGGGCCGTAATGCCGGACGGGGGCGGTGAGGGCCGCGTCAGTTCTTGTTCAGTATCCTCTCGTACTTCTTCTCGTTCGCATCAAAGTATGCGGTCTCCCGGGGATTGTAGACATTGAGATCGAAAGAACCGGCGACGATCTTTCGCCATTCCTGATAGCCGGAGACAATCCCCCGGGCAACGGCCTGGACGCCAAGGTTCCCTACGATCGTCCCCTCGACCGGACCGGCATAAACCGTGAGGCGGGTCGCATCAGCGGTCAACTGTGCCAGTAGCTCGTTCTGAATCCCCCCTCCCACCGCGTGGAGCCTGTCGAGGCGCACCCCGGTGACTTCCTCGATCTCCCTTATCGTCTTCCGGTAACTGAATGCAAGGCTTTCGAGGACAACGCGGATGATCCACCCGGGCCCGGTTTTCGCTTCCCCGCCGGACTCCCGGACGTAACCCAGAATCTTCTCCGGCATCTCCCCCGCTTTCAGGAACCTCGGATCGGTCAGGTCAACCCAGGCCCCGGCGAATCCCTCTTCCCTCGCCAGACCGCTCAGCTGCATATAGCCGAATTCCTTCTTGCCTTCCATCCAGGTTCGGCGGCACTCCTGCACGGGCCAAAGCCCGGCGAGATTCTTCAGGAACCGGATGGTCCCGTCGACCCCCCCCTCATTTGTGAAGTTGTACTTCATCGCCCCGGGAGAGAGGACAGGCTTCTTCAGCTCCACACCCATCAACGACCAGGTCCCCGAGCTGAGAAACGACCAAGACCCCTCAGTGGCAGGGACGGACACAACCGCAGAAGCGGTGTCGTGGCAGGCCGTCGCTATGACCGGGATCCCGGGATTCAACCCCGTCCTTGAGGCGATCCCGGGGAGGAGCGGCCCGAGAATCGTCCCCGGCTCCACGATCCCGGGGAATATGTGTCTGCCGATCCCGAATTTCTCAATCAGCTCCCATGACCAGACTCTCTTTGCCGGATCGATGAGACCCGTCGTGGAAGCGATAGTGTATTCCGACTTCATGACGCCGGAAAACATGAAGTTGAAGAAATCCGGGATCAGCAGCATCGCCCCCGCCGGATCCAGCAGGTTTAGGCGCCTTTTCTTTTCTGCAAGAAGCTGAAAGACCGTATTGAACTGCATGAACTGGATCCCGGTTTTCCCGTACAGCGCCTCTTTCGGGACAACCGCAAACGCTTCCGGCATGATGGTGTCCGTGCGGTCGTCTCTATAGTGATAGGGATAACCCAGAACGCGTCCGTCCGGATCTACAAGGACGTAGTCCACCCCCCAGGTATCCACACCTATCCCCTCGAAATCGGGCCCGTGAGACTTTCGCGCATTGACGAGCCCCTTCAGCATCTCTTCGGCAATCGCAAGAATATCCCAGTGAAAGCCCCCGTGAAACCTGACCGTGTGCGTCCTAAACCTGTGGACCTCTTCCAGCGTGAGCTTCCCCTCATCAAGTGTTCCGACGATGCACCGCCCGCTTTCCGCCCCCAGGTCAAAACCGATGAATCGTTTTGTCATAGGAACTTCTCACGGATATCGAGGATATCCTGTTCTCCGATCGGGACGACGCTTCCGAGTGACTGGGAGTCGATCAACGAACAGGCGCTGCTTTCCGCTACCTCCAGGCGGTCAAATGCCTCAAGGATCGTCGCGCCGCTGGTGAGCAGACAGTCGTTCTGAATCAGGACCACGGGAACGGTCTCCGAGATGCTCCGGGCGATCGCCTCCGGTTCCATGTATTGTGACCCGAACGGGATGGACGGGATGTCCCGCAGGAGTATGTAACATTCCGGGATCGTCCTGGTTTCAAACCTGTGCGAGGTGACCGCGTATGCGGTCACTCCCGGGGACTGGGCGGTGATGATGCTGTTGACCGCCGGGTGCATCCGGTAGATTGCTTCGTGAAGCCGCGCGGACCGGCTTGCCCTCTTCCCTTTTTCCTGCTTCCCCCTCCGGATGAGCACGATCTCCTCTCTCCCGAGACCCCGCCTGTCCACCCCTGTCGGCGTTATCAGAAACTCATCATCCTCCACGCGCGCGGAGACAACCCCCTCCGTGCTGATCATAAGGAAGCGGTCGCAGGCGCGGTGGACTATTTCGACGATCCGGCCCCGCAGTTCCCGTTCGCGGCTCGTGTGGTGGCCGGGTTCGAACTCCGGCAGCACTCCGTCGCGGCGACCGAAAAACGATATCTGCTCTGGTGACAGAGAGTTGATGCCCCCCAGCCTTTTCGCTTTGATGATCGTCCGTGCACAGAACTCAAGGGTCTCGATCCGGTGATACGCGTTGAGCAGGTCGGTCCCACCGGTGACCGCACCGTGGTTTTCAAGGAGGACGACATTGTACCCCGAAGCGAACGTCGCTGCAATGTTCCTTCCGAGCTGATCGCTCCCGGGAAGGGCATAGGGGGCGTACCCTACAAGGCCGCACACGCTGTTCGCTTGCGGTATGATCGCCGTGTCCGGGACGATCCTCACGATGCTGAACGACACAAGCGCGGTCGGATGGGCATGGACGATCGCCGCGATATCAGGGCGTCTCTCATAGATCCATCGATGGAACGGCAGCTCCGACGACGGCCTGTACGGCCCCACGGTCATCCCATCCGACCTGACGCACATGATATCGTCCGGGGAGAGATTGCCCTTGTCGATCCCCGCGGGGGTGATCCAGACATCGCCATTGACGTCCCTTACGGAGAGGTTTCCCCCCGAGAGAGTCGTCAATCTGTTGCTGTAAATGCGGTCCATGATCCGGACGATCTGGTCCCGCGGGTGCAGAAGGTGAAAATCCATACGGCTCGTATTCCGGGGATGGTACAGTCGGGTTGCCCCCGGGGGACGCGTGTCCCCCGCGGCAATGAAAGGAAGGGATATCCGTGCACAGAATCAATCCTGCATGCTCACCCCGGGATTGCGAACATGCCGGTGCTCCTATCCCGGCGGATCCTGCTTTTGTTCTCGTTCCACCACGCACCGAGCCTTCCAGGCCGGTCGTTCCCGGGCCCGATCCTGACGTGTTCCTTCAACGCGT